>JAEUUY010000006.1 GCA_016787225.1 Chitinophagales bacterium | reverse complement strand
ATAGGGCGAGGTCTGCAAAAGGGCGTTTTCTATTCTGCGCTTCATATAATCCGTTAAGTGTTCATAGCGAGCATTTGTCAGGTATTCGGTGTATTTTATAAATAGTTTATGTCTGCGCTTCTCATCTTCTTGGATATTTTTTTGGTTATTGAGGTATTTATAAAAGTTCTCGCGCTCTGCCATGAGCCGATCTATATCGGCTAGCATGATATAGTTTTTTATCAGCATGATTTTATACTGTGGAAAATAATAAATAGAGTCCGATGGATTGATAATTGAAATTTTTCTGAGCGATAGCTTGAAATCCTTTTTAGCAAAGGCTATCCGAGACTCAATTAAGTACTGAAAAGAGTCTTTCTGCGCAGGCGATATCACTTTTAGGCTCTCCTCTAATAGCTGCTCGGCTTTTTCTATAGTACCGTAGCGGAGTTCGAGTATAATATAAGAAATTAGTCGAACTAATGAGAATACGCCTTTTGAATGCATTACATTATTCTTATCAAAATACATAAATAACATATAATTTTCGTGTTCATTTAACTCATTTCCTTTGTGAACACTGTTATTTATATAATTTACAAGTACTGGTATTATTTGAGTTTTTATGTTTATAGATAAAGTTTCAAAATTATCATAAAGCAAATTTCTTAACAAGAAATAACTTGATTGGTCAATATTTAATTGTATATCTAGAATCAATGCTAGAATTTGAATTGAAACATTACTAGATTTTTTACCTTGAATTAACTTATTATTTATTTCACTTCTATCCAATAGGTAAACTTTATTTGCTTGATTTAAGAATGAAAATAATGAAATAAATAACTCTAGACTATAGTATTCGTAATACTCTTCGAAGGATTTGATTTGATCGAATTGACTAATTATTAGATTTTCATAATTTTTTTTTGTCAAAATTAAATGTTCGTAAAAAAATTTCTCTCGCTGATGAAAAAAAAGTTTCATTAAAGGATAATCATTATCTTCTATTTCTTTTTTGAAATTTGTGAGTTTCAACAATAAGTTCCTCTTAAGTCTATTCTCTATTAAAACCTCTCCCCATAATATTTCAGTATAAACATTTTTCTTTCTAACTTTTGACAAAATAACAAACTCCTTTATATGATTGATTAGTAGGTTATTATATGTAGTAAGCTTAGACACACTTTTAGTATCACCACCGAAAAGCTCGGCTTTGAGATAATCGGTGTCTAGCTTTGCCAGCATAGCCTGATGCTTGACATCCACCATTAATTTGTGTAGCTGGTAGAGCATATTGTTTTTACCTACTGTATTTTTCTGCAAATACAGGTCTAGTCCCTTGACTTCCTCTGTACTCAGGCTCTGATAAAGCTCACCCAATGTAGTTTGACTCAGTATCATCTTCTATTCATTTTTGACAAAACTAGTTTTTTTTCTTAATATCTCATCAATTATTCACGCTATTTTTGTCTCAGATTTTAGGAAGAATGTTTTAAAATCTATTAAACCGAGTTCTTTGACCTATTTTATTTCTTTCTGTCGTGGCTAGTGCATAAAGCTTAATGTACTCCAATGTATATAAGAATAGTTGGTAGTAGAAACGAATCCATATACTAGCATATAGTCTTTTCTGAACCGATTTATAGCCTTTAGAATGTATTCGTTTTCAAAAAGCTGCTTATTTTTATAGACAGATTTTCACCTGCTACGGTGCTTAGTTTAGCAAATTCCGCAGTTATCTGTATAAGGTCTCGTAATAGGATTGACAAAATCAACTATAAGCAAATTAATGTAATTTTTTATATTAATTAATTGTTTTACAAAGCCTTAATTTATCCACATATAGTCTATTCCCTAAAAAAAGCGGTAGTTATAAACTAATTTTTCCCTTAAACCTATTGGTTTTCTGTAGGACAATATTGACAAAAGGCATATTTTTTCCCTATTTTAGGTTATCCACATGCGCTAGATTTGCACTAGATTTAAACCCCCACAATAATCTAAAACACGAAAAAATGAAAAAATTAGTTTTACTCTTTATACTAGCTTTCGCCTTCAATCAAAATGAAATTCAAGCGCAGTCAATAGTTAATCCAGTTGAAGATGGATTTCCAGCATTTGATTTTAACGCTACAGATATCATATTAGAAAACAAATCGACCAGAGAGGTTTTGGTTTTCAGCACGACAGCAGAGTTGTATGCAAGCTGGTCTCGACTAAGCTCTGGCAGATATCAAGTAGAATATACTCTGCATAACGAAAGAAATAAAATAAACTTAACAATAAGAAATAATCAATAACGATATAAGAATCGTACTATACAGAGCTCTGCTGAGGCATTAAATATCATCCTTATCGGCAACTATCGGGAGTTCACAAAGATGTATAGAAGATTCTTAAAAGTACCAAAAAGTACAACATAGATTAGTATTTAAAAAAAGCGAGTTTGGGTTCTGTTGATGCATAAAATCTCACCCTTATCGATAGTTGTCGGGAAACAAACTCGCTAATACTAATAAAACTCTGAAAACAATAAACCTAAACTAAATCGTATGTGACCGGTGCAATGCCGTTTTATACATAACCTTTCATTTATACCTTTCATAAGCGCCTCCTTTACCTTTCTTCATATATCAGGGGGCGCTTTATTTTTTTTAGTTTGTTTAGCCACGAATTCACGAATTAAAATTATTTTATTCGATAGTCCGTAAGACTACCTTTGGTATGGAGATTTCCGTGATTTCCGTGTGATTTTAAAAAACTTAGTGAAACTCTGTGTTTCCTTTGTGTATCTTTATGTAATAATCAACTAACCAACTTTCAACTTCAAAAATTCTGTGATTTCCGTGATTTCCGTGAGAAAAAACTTAGTGAAACACTGTGTCTCCTTCGTGTATCTTTGTGAAACAACCAACATACGAACTTTCAACTTCAAAAATTCTGTGATTTCTGTGATTTCCGTGAGAAATAAAAAACTACATGCTCTAAGCTCGAGCAAACAAAATCTGACTACTGAGAACAGCCATTGCCCACTATTTTACCGCAAAGAACACAGAGTTCTCGCAAAGATTGCAAAGATTTTTTCTCAGGAAAATTAAGCATTAAACTCAAGAAAAGTTTGAATCCACCAATAATACCAATAGCGGTTTTAAAATGAGCCAACCCATTTTAAAACCTTGCTATGGTAAATGCCACAACTGTATTTGTTTAGTGCAATGAGCCATGCGACATTGGACTATTACTAATACGCTGACGGTATAAAAAACTTTGAAAAACCTATCTGACACCAAGGCAGGCTTTGTGCTCTACCCATCAGCAAACAAAAACTGACTTCTGAGAACTGCGACTACTCACTGACAACTGACAACTGCAAACTGACAACTGCAAACTAAACTATATGCTTCTCTGCATGATAGCTGCTACGCACCATAGGGCCGCTTTCTACATACATAAAGCCCTTTTCTAGCGCAATAATTTCATAGCGTTTAAAATCTTCAGGGGTAACATAGCGCTGCACCTCCAGATGTTTTCTGGTCGGTTGTAAATATTGTCCCATGGTCACGATTTCTACTTGGGCAGCTCTCAGATCATCTAGGGATTGAATAATCTCCTCATCCGTTTCCCCTAAGCCCAGCATAATTCCAGATTTGGTTCGGCGAATTCCATTTTCTTTTAAATACTTCAATACCTCAAGGCTTCTCTTGTACTGTGCTTGAATTCTCACCTGTCGGCTAAGCCTTTCTACTGTTTCAATGTTGTGTGATACCACCTCTGGGTTTACCTCAATAATTTTATCTAGCAAATCCGTCTTACCTTGAAAATCTGGAATCAAGGTCTCCAAAGTAACGCCTGGAGCCTGATGCCGAATAGCGCGTATAGTAGCCGCCCAGATACTCACTCCACCATCCACGAGATCATCACGGTCTACAGATGTTATAACTAAATGTTTCGCACCCATTAATTTGACTGATTTCGCTACGCGACCAGGTTCGAAGATATCGACATCCTCTGGTTTACCGGTCTCCACATTACAGAACTGACAGGAACGAGTACAGACATTACCCAATATCATAATCGTAGCCGTACCAGCCCCCCAGCATTCTTCTTTATTGGGGCATCGCCCGCTTTCACAAATTGTGTGTAATTTATTCTCCGATATATTTTTATTCAGCTCCGTAAAACTATTACCCGTAGGTAGTTTTATCTTGAGCCAATCCGGTTTTTTGATTCTTTCTTTTCTGAGTTGTTCTTGGAGCATCTTAATTTGATTGAACCTGCCCTATTTTGCGTGGGCTGAAGTTTTTAGATATGCGATAAAACTCCGCGATATGAGCTGGTGTGGTTCCACAGCAGCCTCCGACAATGTTCACCAAACCTTCTGACATGAACTGTTCTACCTGTCTGCCCATAAACTCAGGGGTTTCATCGTATTGTCCAAATTCATTGGGTAGGCCAGCATTGGGATAGGCGCTCACATGGAATGGCGCTTTTCTTGACAGCACTTCTATATATTGCTTCATAGTCGATGCGCCTAAGGCACAGTTAAAACCAATACTCAACAAGGGTACATGTGAAACGGAGATAAGGAAAGCCTCAGCCGTCTGTCCGCTCAGCGTTCTGCCACTAGCATCGGTAATAGTACCACTAACCATCACGGGTAGCTGAATATTTCTTTCTTCAAAAACTTCTTGTATAGAAAATAAAGCTGCTTTGGCATTGAGCGTGTCAAAGATCGTTTCTACTAAAAGAATGTCCACGCCTCCATCTATTAAAGCCTCAATTTGTTCTTTATAGGCTTTTGCCATTTGATCAAAGCTAACGGCTCGATAACCTGGTCTATTAACATCTGGAGAAATAGAACAGGTTCTATTCGTAGGACCGATAGCACCGGCCACAAATCGTGGTTTATCGGGAGTACTCATTTCTACCGCCACGTCTTTGGCTATTTTAGCAGAGCAAAAATTGATATCATACACCGCAGATTCTAACTCATAATCTGCCTGCGATATTGTAGTGCCACTAAAGGTGTTGGTCTCGATAATGTCTGCACCTGCCTCAAGATATTCTTTGTGTATAGCCTTGATAATATCAGGACGAGTAATGGACAATAAATCATTATTGCCCTTCAATGGAATTTTAGAATGGACAAATTTATCTCCTCTAAAATCTTCTTCTGTCAAAATATAGCGCTGAATCATGGTGCCCATGGCTCCATCCATGATGAGAATGCGCTCTCTTAGTAATTCTTGAATGGTCTTCATGGCTGAAACGCCTTATTTGAAAAGTGTTTTATAATCTTCTTCTGCGGTAGTTTTTTTCACCACAGGGTTTTTCTCTCCTTGTCTAAATCGATCGAATTGAGGCGCTTGATCTTCCGTTAATCTTCGACCTTGTTTGATTTCTTCCTCTTTCTTTCCTTTTTCTACAGCCAGTTGGGCTTCTTTCTCTTTCCTTATTTTTTCTTCTTCTTCGAATTTCTTTCTCAAATCATTATAATATTCTACAGACTTTTCATCTGCTTTATATTTATAAGTTTTCGCTACAGCGGCACTCGGCGTGCGAGCTTCACCATGAGCTATGGCAGAGGTGTTGGTGGGGGTATTATTAGGTTTTTTGCTTGATGACTTTTCATTTTCTATTTCAGTGGCAGGTTTGTTTTCAATATTTACCACTGGCAAATCAGAACAATTTTCATTACTAACAATTTTCGCCAAAGGCGACAAGTACATATCTTTCTTTAAATTTCTATTTGTATTAAATTTGTTACCAGCTTGCATATTTCCTCCAAAGTCTTTGTGAGCCATATTCATGTTAATATCCATATTCATCCGATAATAATAATGTATAAGAGAATAGGTTTCTGCATCATATATAAAATACCATTCTGGCATTGAAATCACAGGATCGAAAATAAGATAGCGAGGGTCGCGGTCTTGAATGGCCTTCTGGATTATACTTTTTTCAACATATTCAAACTTAAAGGGATAGTTCTTTTGAAAGGACTCCTTCGTTGGTAATATTTTTCTTCCTTTATCTACTAGAAGTGTTTTGCATTTCATTAACCCAAAGTTTGACTTAAATTTATCATTCATATATTCTCCTAATTTGGGAAGTTTTAGTCCCCGAAAATTATCTAACTTCAAAGTATCATAGTGTAAAATCAATGATTGAAAGTTTTTTACAATTAACGGAATTCTCCAGTGTATGTCTGGGAAATTGGGTTCACTACCAAAAAAATCATAAGGCATGCCGATATAAACAAGATCTTCCGCAAGGTTTTTTGCATTAAATTTTACATCATCTCCTGTGATAAACGTAAGTTGTTTCACTACATTTCTTTTATCCTTTATCAGTTCAAATTTGATTGCATTCATATATTCTTCTAAAGGTACTAAATAATTGAAATCCTTAGAAATTTTTTCTTTCGTGATATCTATGTTTACAAATTCATATTCAGACAATGTCCAACTTGATTTTATAGCATCACGTATGGCATTATCATAGTTCTTATCATTAATCAGGACAACTTTTAGTTTTCTTGATTTAATATCCTTCAAATCGGGAAGAGTTTTCTTTAAAACCCTAGTGGCATTTAAAAATGGAGCTATTTCGTAGACTTTAGAAAATCCGAAACCGATTCCAAAACAATTTTGAACACAACCAAGCAGTAAAATAATAAAATAAAAAGTCCTCATTCTTCTGTTTTTTTTTGGCAAATTTAATTACTTAAACGAAAAACAACAAGATTATTAACTTTGCCTACTATTATAAAAATCTATGTCCTTCCTATCCGGCCTCGAACCACTCATAATCTCCAAATCCTCCAATTTCGTCAATATCGGAGAACGCACCAATGTTACGGGTTCGGCCAAATTTCTAAAACTAATTAAAGAAGGAAATTTTGAAGAAGCCCTATCGGTAGCGCGTGATCAGGTAGAAGGAGGGGCTCAAATACTGGATGTCAATATGGATGAGGCCATGATTGATGGCAAGACGGCTATGGTCGAATTTTTGCATCTTATCGCTTCTGAACCGGACATTGCTCGTATCCCTATTATGATTGATTCTTCTAAATGGGAAATTATCGAAGCTGGACTCAAATGCATTCAAGGCAAAGGAATTGTCAACTCCATTTCCTTAAAAAATGGTGAAGAAGAATTTCTTTATCAGGCAAAAATGATTCAACGCTATGGGGCTGCTACCGTCATCATGGCGTTCGATGAACTCGGGCAGGCAGATACATACCAACGTAGAATTGATATCTGTAAACGAAGTTATGACTTATTGATATCCAAGCTAAATTTCAATCCCGAGGATATCATTTTTGATCCTAACATTTTCCCTGTGGCTACAGGAATTGACGAGCATAGAAATTATGCCTTGGATTTTTTTCGAGCTACAAAATGGATAAAAGATAATCTTCCAGGCGCCAAGGTTAGCGGTGGTGTGAGCAATGTATCATTTTCATTTAGAGGCAATAACACCGTTCGAGAAGCTATGCACTCTGCGTTTCTCTATCATGCTATTCAGAATGGTATGGATATGGGAATCGTCAATCCTACCATGCTAGAGGTCTATGATGAAGTACCACAAGACCTAATGGAATTGGTAGAAGATGTATTGCTCAATAGAAAAGATGATGCTACCGAGCGATTGCTCGACAAGGCCGAATCTCTTAAAAACACCAAAAAAGACAGTACTGCCAATATCCAAGAATGGAGAATAGGAACCATTGAAGAACGCATCAATCATGCTATTGTCAAAGGGGTCGTGGATTATATCGATTCAGATACTCTTGAAGCTCTGGAAAAATATATAGAGCCCATTAAGGTTATCGAAGGGCCACTGATGGCTGCGATGAATATTGTTGGCGACCTTTTTGGTTCGGGTAAAATGTTTTTGCCTCAAGTGGTAAAATC
The DNA here is from genome assembly GCA_016787225.1 of Chitinophagales bacterium. NCBI lineage: Bacteria > Pseudomonadati > Bacteroidota > Chitinophagia > Chitinophagales > Chitinophagales bacterium. Next base: position 199,798 of record JAEUUY010000006.1, on the reverse strand, counting down.
TGCTAGAGTAATGAAAAAGTCGGTTGCAGTGCTCGAGCCCTATTTGTTGAAATCTGCTGGCGGCTCAACCTCTTCTGGCAAAATACTAATGGCGACCGTCAAAGGCGATGTACATGATATTGGAAAAAATATTGTCGGCATTGTACTGCAATGCAATAACTTCGAAGTGATAGACCTAGGTGTCATGGTGCCTAAAGAAAGAATCTTAGAAGAAGCCATCAAACATCAGGTAGATGTCGTAGGGCTGAGCGGTCTAATTACCCCGTCCCTAGATGAAATGGTAGATGTCGCCACGGAATTTGAAAAACACAATTTAAAAATACCGATACTTATCGGGGGTGCTACTACAAGTGAGATTCATACCGCAGTAAAGATAGAGCCCGCATATAGCGGCGCTACCATTCATGTGCTCGATGCTTCGAAATCTGTGCCTGTAGCCACCCAATTGGTCAGTAAAGACCTAAAGGCAAACTATATCACAGAGCGAAAAAACCACTATGAAGCGATGCGAATTGATTATGCAAGTAAGAACAAAAAGGTGGAGCTCATTTCTCTTGAAGAGGCTCGCAATAATGCATTTCAGTATGATTGGGAGAATTATACTCCAGAAAAACCCAATCATTTAGGAGTAGATATCAATGAAAATTTGCCTATAAGTCTTGTAAGAAAATATATCGATTGGGGGCCATTCTTCAATAGCTGGGAATTGAAAGGAACATTTCCTCGTATATTTGAAAATGATAAATATGGTAGTGAAGCTAAAAAACTATACGATGATGCCAATACTTTGCTAGACCAAATAGAACAAGATAGAATACTAAGTATCAATACAATTTGTGGACTATTTGCATGTTCCAAAGAAAATGAAAGTCTAACACTTTTTGCTGAGGATGCCAAACAGAATGAGTTGGGCAAACTTCATTTTCTAAGACAACAAGCCAAAAAACAAGATGGGCAAAAAAATCAATCTTTGGTTGATTATATTTCTCCTAAAGGTGATTATATAGGTTTGTTTGCAGTGACCGCTGGCATAGGAATAGAGCGTTATTTGGAGCAATATAAAAAAGAGCATGACGACTATAAAGATATCCTTCTCAAGGCAGTAGCAGATAGACTGGCAGAAGCTGCTACAGAATGGCTTCATGAAGAAGTTAGAAAAAACTTGTGGGGATACGCTGCTGATGAAAACCTATCCAACGAGGACTTAATTCGTGAAAAATATAAAGGTATTCGTCCCGCACCGGGTTATGCTGCATGTCCAGACCATAGCGAAAAGGCAACTATCTGGAATATCCTAGAAGTTGAAGAAAAAACTGGCATTCAACTTACTGAAAACTACGCAATGTTCCCTACAGCATCCGTATCGGGATATTATTTTGCTCACCCAGACCTTGGATATTTTGGCATAGGTAAAATAGGAGAAGATCAAGTGGAATATATTGCTAAAGCTAAAAACATGTCTTCAGAGCAAGCTAAAAAATTTCTAAGACCTAATTTAGATTAATGCACCCCCTAAAAACTACCATTTTAGACTATTGTCTCTCTCTTCCCTATACGCAAGAAGACTTTCCATTTGATGATAAAGTATGGGTAGCCAAGGTCTATGGCAAGATATTTATTCTGATGAATTTGGTAGAAGATGATGTAAGATTAAATCTTAAGTGTGATCCAACACGAGCAGAAGAACTTCGTGCAGAATATGATTTTGTGAAACCAGGTTACCACATGAATAAGAAACATTGGAATACCATACATTGGATAGATTCTGGACTAGACTGGCTGACACTAAGAGAATGGATTGACCATTCTTATGACTTGGTTTTAAAATCTGTACCTAAATCTAAGCGCAGTTAGTAGTTTACGGTAATTCCCATAGCAATATTTCTTCCCAAATCATCAGTAAAATACCGCAAGCGATTTAAATAGTCTCTATACCTTGCATTGAGTAGGTTTTCCGTTTGAAAATAGATTTGAATTCTGGCAGACTTTATTTGGCGCTCTATGGATATTCTGCCTCCTAACAAGAAATAGGCTTCTGGCGCAGGAATAAAGTCTTGACCAGCTTTGAGATTATTTTGTCGAAAGGTATATTGTCCAGAAATGATTAATAAAGGGTTTTCCCACTTTCCCCATTTATGAGTTGATAGTTCTGCTTCGCCTCGAATACGATTAGCAGGCATAAAAATCAAAGGTAGATTTTCTGTTAAATTCATGCCTTTTAAATACGAATAATCTAACGTAAAATCCAGTCCTTCAGTTATTTTATATTTCCCTCTGAAATCTAGTCCATATATCTGAGCATGGGTTTGATCATATATAAAGACGGGATAAGCTCCCCGAATGGTTAGTCGAGATTGCGACTGTGGCTTTAGAAAAATAAAATCATTGATATTATGAAAATATATCTGAGCTTCTGTAGATAAATTTTCATTCCATATCGTTTGCATTGAAAGCGATGTTTTAAAAGACTTCTCAGCTGCCAAGTTTGAATTGCCCTCTTCTATGCTAGCTACCCCTTGATGAAGCCCAAAGGAATATAGCTCATTGACGGCGGGATTTCGGATAGTTAAACCTGTATTAAATAGTAGGTCGGTTTTCTTGTCTAGATGATACAAATAAGAGAGTGATCCTGTACCATTATGAAATACATGTGAAAATTCTACGTCCTGTCGAGGTATGACTCGTGTCGTAGTGAAAATGTGAAGCTTTTGCATATCATACCGAAATCCTAAGTCGAGCTTGGAGTTATCATAGCTATGACTATGTGTAATAAATACTGACGGCTCTATAGAACTATAATTTGGTATTAATGGTGTAATACCAGTTTCTGGTTGATTAATATTCTCTGTATATTGAAGTTGTAAGCCCGATTTCGTAATAGAATTTTTACGAGATTTGGTCCACTTCAGTTCGGCGAAATGACTATGCTGCATTATATATAGGGCTGGAATCTCGGATCGTCCACCTCGTCTGATATCGTATTCTTTTCTATTATTTAGCTGACCTCCATACATAAGAAATATAGCATTGTTAGAGTCTAATATTCTACTGCTGGTTATTTTCCATAAATGATGACTTACTTCTTGTCTAGGAGGAGCTATTTCTCTGCTAAAAAAATCTTCGGTAAAAAACGGACGATCTCGACCTATGGCTTCGTTCAAGTCCGTCGTATTGGTAATATGAGATCCTCTTAAGACTCCAAGCTCTGTATTAAAGCTGCTTAGATAAAGATTCGTTTTCCATGTATTAAACAAAGTTTTTTCTAATAAAGCAGAAAAGTTAATTTCTCTGTTGCCCGTATTTCTTAGATAATAATCTGCAGTCGATTTATCGCCTGTATTTTTGTAGGTACCAGTCAATCTCCAAGCAAGACTTGGGGAATTTTTCTCAATCTGAATATTTGTTCCAAATCCCAATCCATTGGTTTCAAAAAAACTGGATGCTTTTCCATGCAGGTGTGGGTCATCTCTAAATCGATTAGATTCTATAGAAATGATTGCACCGAGATTTACCCCCTTATATTCCACGGAAGATACGCCTTTAATTATTCGAATTTTATTGCCTGCTAATGGGTCAATCTCAGGGGCGTGGTCATTGCCCCACTGCTGTCCTGTCTGGGCTAAACCTTGATTCAGAATGGTCAATCTATTGCCATAGAGTCCTTGCACAATAGGTTTGGCTATATTGTTTCCGTTTTTTAGAGAACGAACTCCTGTCGTTTTTTCTAGCAGATTCGTCAAATTCTCTTTAGCCAATACATCCATTTGCGTTTGTGATACCATATCCACCATAGGATTTCGTCTCGCACCTACTTTTACTTCTTGTAGATGTTTATGATAGTGATGAAGATAAAATACTATAGATGTGTCCGTTTTTAGATCAAGGTGATGGGTTTCTGTATGACAGCCTAGATGGGAAAGACTGAGATGAAACTCCTTATCTGTAGATATTCTTAGAAAAAACGCTCCCTTGGAATCTGTCTGAGTTATAAGGTTTAATTCTACTATATTACAACTTACTTGCGATAAAGGGCTCTTGGTTATGGCATCAAGAACTAATCCACGAAGCAAATAAGAGCGGGACTTTGATAACACCGCCCCGCTACACAGTAGAAAAAAAACTAGAACTAATTTTTTCGTAATAAATTAGTTTACTGTGATTGGAAAGCTAATATCTACATCTGTTTCGCCTCCTGCATTGGTCACATCGCCGCCAGCCACACCTGCAGCAGACTTATTGGGCTCGTGTTTTAAAATCACTTTTAATGTCCCGGTACCAGCTGCGGCTGTTTTTAGATTGTTTGTGAGGCCAATTGGATTATTCGCAGCATCTTTATCATCATAAGTAACTACAACACCTGCCGCTGTTGAACTAAAGAAAAATTGATGTTTAGTGCCTTCCGATAATATTTCACTAGTTAAATCATCATAGTGATTATCGTGAAGGGTATAAAGTTTTATGCTACCAGTATAAGTCGTATTGGCTTTTAGTGTGCCCCCTACAATAACTGGAGCCGCTCCACCATCGCCATCAGGGTCATTAAAACTTAAGGAGATGGTTTCTGTACCAGCCTTTAATTCATATATGACACGATTGATGCTATCATGATCACTATGGTTATGGTCGTCTTTTTTACAACTCGTTGTGAATAGTAATGATGATGTTATAATAAAAATGGAATAAAATAAATTTTTCATTTGATTTGTTTTAAGAAATAATTAAATTGATTTCCTGTATTCACTATCGTGGTAATAATGGCAAATAAAGGATTTTAAGAAAGCTTATGATAAAAAACAGTTATCCTTTTCTCGGACAGTGTAGTTTTAAAATAAGCTTAAAGATAACATTGACTTTGGATTAAGTCTAACCAAGAGGTGGCCCTCGGAGTGAATGATGAATACATGCATCTAAAACAAGAGTCCTATAACTTGATAAATACTCAATCTCTTTCTGAATATCAAAACAGAAGTTATACGATAAAATAGCTACTTGGAAAATAGAAAACTCAAAGTCGCAAATAGCACATTCTTCTTGTGCTTCATTTATCTGACACTTGGACGTATTTTGAAATCTTGTTTTTTTCTCTAAATGATGAGTATGCGCAAACTTCTCTACCTGCGGATATATGAACAGGGAAAGTAGAAAAACCGCAATAAAAGACTTCTTGTTCAGCATTTAGGTGCCAAAATTACATGAGAAAAATTAATTCTTGCCTAAAATCTAGATACCTATTACCTTTACCTTATTATTTTGACTATGATCTATCTCAAAAGATTTTATCTTATACCATGGACACTTTGGTGTGGGCTTAGTTTTCTGGCTCTCAATATTTTGTTTTTTCCTTTTATGTACTTCTTCCTTTTATCAGGCCATCCCACCTTGTATCGCTGGACCCATCAGTTGCCGACTATCATCGGAAGAATTTCTGCCTTTTTATGGGGCATCCGAGTTGTAGAATCAGGAAGAGAAAACTTTGACCCTCATACACAATATATTTTTGTCGGCAATCATCGATCTTTCTTAGATGCTATCATATCTGGAGGCTTTATTTATAATTATAAAAAATTTATAGGCAAGGCAGAAATCTTAAAATGGCCCTTCATGGGATTCATTCTCAAAAGGCTTTACATTCCTGTAAAAAGAGAAGACAAAGACTCGCGAAAAAAGTCTATGGAACAATTAATCGAAAAAATGAAGGAAGGATATTCTATGGTGGTATTCTCAGAAGGAAAAACCAATACAACCGATGAGCCATTGCTGCCCTTCAAAGATGGCGCCTACAACACTTCTTGCGCTACAGGTATTCCTATAGTACCTTTCGTCATGTATGGAGCCGAAAACCTGTGGCCAAGAAATACTTTATTAATACGACCAGGTAAGATTTATCTCGATTTTTTACCTATAGTAGAATCCCTCAATAACGATGAGGAGGGTGTTCAGAGGCAAAAGGATTTGGTATTTGAAGCTATAAAGAAAATGTATTTGACTCGTAGTAGTATATAAAATGTTTTCTTGCTCTGTTCGGCGTAGTCTCACGACTACGTCGCAGTGTATCGAAATCTCCGATTTCATTCTTCATATTTATCAGAATACGAATATAGCCTTTTTATTTTGTAAATTACAAATTTACTAACGCACTGACGAAGTCAAAGACTTCGCCAAACCCTGCACGAATTTAACTATAGACTACGGCGAACTGAGGCTTAATTGTTAAATTTTATACTAAAAAAGGGCAGTTTGAGTTTTGTTTAAACCAAAATATCTGCTCTATGTACCGCTTGCCCATTTTAGTTTCTTTGTTTCTAGTTCCTTCGGTTTTTATAGCTCAACAGGAGCTGCGAAAGAAATACTATTTTGAAAACAATAGTTCTACGCTAAATACCAATGAAGAGTCTAAGCTTCGTTCAGAGCTAACACAACAAGACAGGTCAGTCTCAATCCTTGTTTTAGGATATGCCAATAAACTCGGTGCAGAAGATAAAAATTTAAACTTATCTCAAAGCCGTGCAGAGGCAGTAAGGAGTATTATTGCGTCACTTGGATTTGCGGAGAAAAATATCGAAGTTAGGTTTTTTGGTGAAAAAATGACGTCATTAACACCTGATGCTGAGGCCGAGTTTCGACGAGTAGATGTTATTATACGATCATCTGAATTTGAGAATTTTAATCCGCTCGAGGCACCAGATACACCTAGCGTCTTTACCATAGATGCTACTATGGATACTACAATTGTTTGTAGAAATGGCACAAAAATTTTTATTAAGGGGCGCTCATTGTACAATATGAATACTGGCGAATTAGCCGAAACAGTAACTATAAAAGTCAATGAGTATATAACTATGCTAGATTTTCTAGAAAAGGGTCTAAGTACCCGCAGCGATGGACAAGCGCTAGAGTCAGGAGGAATGATTCAAATCGAAGCCAATGAAAACAATCAAAATGTAGCAGTCAGAAAAGGAGGAAACATAAGGATAAGCGTCCCTTGCAATAATTGCCAGACAGGAATGTCCACGTTTTATGGTGTCAAAGAAAAAGGAACTATCAACTGGAAAACATCTTATGAAAAGCCAGGTAAAGTTATTTCTAGAAAAACTCTTCCAATATTTGCGGAGGGTCAAGAATCATTAAAGCATTTTATTCAACAAAACCGTCGATATCCGACAAGAGCATTTACAAAAGGAGTAGAGGGTGAAGTTAAAATTAAATTTCTAATCACTGAAAAAGGTGAAATTTTTGAGCCTAAACTAATAAAAGGAGTAGAGAGCTCCTTGGACAAAGAAGCACTGCGACTGGTGGAGCTTATGCCTCGTTGGACACCAGCCATGCTTGATGACAAACCGATAGATTATACTTACACTATTGCTGTTCCATTTAAAATAACTAGAGAGCCTTTTGGAGGCATGAATATCACTTCGATAGGCGGCGATGTGAGTGACTATAATGTAGATAAAGGAACGGATAGTATTCGAAAGGTTCGGGAGGAACAAGAAATGATCGCCAGAAAAGAAGCGGCTCAAGCTATTGTTGATTTTGGTTACTATGTAATAACAAGTGCCAATCTAGGGTGGATAAACGTAGATAAGTTTGACAGAAATCAAATGACAAACTTTATAGTAGATGCCAATACTATAGACTATGTTAAAGTGTATGTCATAATGAAGCAACAAAAATCATTGTTTCAAAATGAATATAGAACTAACTCTAAATTCAATTTTAGAAATATGGGATTAAATCAAGAAGTCTACGTGCTCGGCATTAAAATGGTGGAAGGGAAAATGCTATCAACACTCTTATCTGCGAATACTTCACAAAAGTCAATAATCCTCGACAATTATAAAGAAACAACTAAGGACGAAGTAAAAAATCAAATTTTAACTCTTTATGGACGCAATTAGGGTTTGCTGAAAAACACTCAATAAATGTAATAGTTTAGATTTAATCTGACGGTTGTTAAATCTAAACTATTACAATAAAGTATACCTTGGTTACACTTTAGCATCCGCTAAATCCATTGCACAATTTAATATATGCTCTAACTTATCCTTAGCCTCTACACAATTCTTAAAGATTGAGAATTCCAGTATAATATATTGACTGGTTTGTTTCATTGAACTCCCCACGGGATATTGTGCGAGATAATTGAGTATTTTTCCAAAAATTTCGGATTGATAAAACTCAGATTCTTGACTCTGAACTAAGTAACATCGCATTCGTCCATTCTTGATACTTATCCTTTCCATACCGAGTTTTGTTGCTATCCATTTTAGGCGAATAGCATCGCAAATATCGCGAATCTGTAATGGTAGTTTTCCGTATATGTCTTTTAGTTTTGCTAGGTAGTTGACTAACTCCTTTTCTGTTTTTATCTGATTAAGTTCAGTGTATACATTCAGTCTTTCTTGCGATCCTGTGATGTACTTATCTGGTATATACATATCATAATCTGTTTCTATTTGGCATTCCTTGACATATATTTTTTCCTTTTTCTCATCAGTATAAAGATCTTTGTAATCGACTTCTTTAAGTTCTGTGATAGCTTCATCCAGTATTTTCATAAATGTATCATAGCCAATATCTGATATAAAGCCAGATTGCTCTCCTCCCAGTAGGTTTCCAGCTCCTCTCAAATCTAAGTCTCGCATAGCTATCTGAAATCCAGAACCCAATTCTGCATTTTGTTCCATTGCGTTTAATCGTTGCTTGGCATCACTAGTTAAGGTACTGTATGGTGGTGATAAAAGATAACAATAAGCTTTGCGATCACTTCTCCCCACTCGTCCTCTCAACTGATGCAGGTCGCTCAACCCAAATTGATGTGCATTATTGATGATAATGGTATTCACATTAGATATATCAATTCCTGATTCTATAATATTCGTGCTGAGCAATACATCATACTTTTTCTCTATAAAGTCCATTATTGTTTGCTCTATAACTTCTCCTTCTAACTGACCATGCGCAAGAGCTATATCTAGATTAGGTAATATCGTCTGAAGCATTTCCTTCATTTGAAATAAGTCTTTGACCTTATTATGCACAAAAAAAACCTGTCCACCTCGTCCTACCTCATTCTGAATTATTTCTTTGAGGTATTCTGGATCTAAAACGGTTTGCTCAGTATAAACAGATTGACGATTAGGGGGAGGAGTTTGAATCAAACTATAGTCTCTAGCTCCTAATAATGAAAATTGAAGGGTTCTCGGGATAGGGGTAGCAGTTAAAGTGAGGGTATCTACATTGAGCTTTAGTTCCTTTAATTTTTCCTTGACCTGTACTCCGAATTTCTGTTCCTCGTCTATAATTAGCAATCCTAGGTCTTTAAATTTTACATTTTTACCCACGATAGCATGTGTTCCTATTAAAATATCTACCTGACCTAGCTCTAGTCTTTTGAGAATCTCATTTTTCTCCTTAGTGGTTTTGAATCTATTGATAAATTCAATATTACACGGTAAGTTTTCTAATCGTCTTTTGAAGGTATGATAATGCTGAAAAGCAAGTAGAGTAGTGGGAACCAATACTGCCACTTGTTTAGAATCTGCGACTGCCTTAAATGCTGCACGGATAGCTACCTCTGTTTTCCCAAATCCCACATCCCCACAAATAAGTCTATCCATAGGAATCTCCTTTTCCATATCTGTCTTCACATCTAGAGTAGCTTGTGCCTGATCAGGCGTGTCTTCATATTCGAATGATGACTCTAACTCTAGTTGCAGATACGTGTCTGGAGAAAAGGCAAAGCCTTTACTGGCTTTTCTTTTAGCATACAGCTTAATTAAATCTTCGGCTATATCTTTTATTTTTTTCTTGGTCTTGCGCTTGGTATTTTCCCAAGTATCGCTTCCCAAACGATGCATTCTAGGCTCGCTACCTTCTTTGCCAACGTATTTACTAATTTTATGTATCGAATTGATATGAACATAGAGAATATCATTATTGGCATAGATGAGCCGAACCGCTTCTTGAATATGCCCTCCTACTTCTAATTTCTCCAAACCAGAAAATCTACCTACTCCATGATCGATATGAGTTACATAATCTCCTGGAACTAATTCTTTAATTGATTTTAAGAGTTGTGCTTGTGCCGATATATTCGTTTGTGTAGACAATGAATCCCTCATTCTGCGAGCAAATATTTCATGCGTTGTGAAAACAGCTACTTTCTGGGTAGTATCTACAAACCCTTTCGATAACTCATGGTTTAATTCCATGAATGGAATACTTTCACCCAAATCATGAAAGATTGCGCGATAACGGTCATGCTGATTTTCATCTTCTGATTGAATATAAATTTGATATCCGCCATTCTTTAATTCACTGAGTGTTTGATGTAGTTTGTTAAAATTCTTATGAATTATAGGCGTGGGTTGAACTGTATTTTTTAATAGATCTTCAGGGTGAATCAAGGAAAAGACTTGAGGTTGGCTATGAATATTGGGGATTTGAGATTCAATTATTATTTCATTAAAATCGACAGAGTCTAGGGCTTTTATTGACTCCAGCTCTCGGGTTAGTTTTTGATAAAAAAACTGTTCTACCCATATAGTATCCTCCTTCCTGATGAGGTGAAAGGGGTGAATCTTTTCTGTCTTGCGATTGCGAGCGATGAAAGAAGGAGAGGGAGAGATGACAGCTTCTTTTCTCAATAAAATAGATTGCTGTGACTCTATATCAAATTCTCTGATTTCTTCGATGGCTATATCGAAAAGTTCTATCCTCAATGGATGCTGATGAGCAAAAGAATATATGTCTATAATATTTCCCCGAATAGCATATTGTCCGTATTCATAAACATAATTGGTTCGCTCATACTCTAGTTCTTCTAAAAAATGTATCCAGTCAGAAAGCTTTATTTCTTGTCCAGTTTTAACTTGCCGTCTTAAATCTTGCGAGGAACAGATGAGTGTATTCTCTATAAGGGATAAAGGATAAGCTATCAAAACGATTTCAGGAAGCTGTCTAAAAGACTCAAAAGCTCGTTGCCTCAAAATTTGCTTATGTCTAGTTGGTTCTAGGTGATTATTTTTTATCGTAAAGGACGGCTCTAATAAAACACACTCGCACTCGACATTTAAGCACTGTAAATCATGTAATAAGTTTTTTGCATCTTCTTCTGTATTCAAGAAAAACAAGTGTCTACCTTTATTTTTCTTTATTGTATGATAATAGACTAATGCATCAAAAGATGTTTTTGACAAATTAAGTTCCGCCTTTCCCAGTAAATCAATCCTTGAGTCTAGGTTATACTGGGAAATTAAATTTTGCATAATTATTCAGAGTTACTCTCTCTTTGTTTGCCACCACTTTTCCATAACCAAATTATCAAACCGAAAAAAATAAGCCAGCTAATAAAATAGGTGAATCCCCTCCCACTTGCATAATAATCTTGACTAGCCAAACCTTTATTGAGATTACCAATGGCCTTGGGTGCGTTACTTAAATTAACTATGAAAAACAAACCAGCTAATATTCTTTTAAACATAAACTTAGCTCATTAAATCCTCTATTTCTTCTACCTCTATTGGGCAATTTTGCATGAGATCTAAAACACTATTTGAGGTAATAACTAAATCATTCTCTATTCTAACTCCCAAATTTTCATCCCAAATATATATACCAGGCTCATTGGTTATCACTGCGTTTTCCGGCATTTTTATATAATGATTTCCCACATCATGTACATCTAAACCTAAATAGTGACCCAATCCATGAGGAAAATACTTTTTATAAAGCGGATTGTTTGGATCTTGATTTTTAACATCGACTTTATCTAACAAGCCTATTTCAATCAATTTTTGCTCCATTATTTTCTTGCCTTCATTATTCCATTCCATGAGGCTAAGGCTAGTGTTTGCGATTTCTTTGGCAGCCTTAAAAACATCTAGGGTAGCATTGTAAATTTGTTTTTGACGTGCAGAAAACTTGCCTCCTATAGGAATCGTTCTAGATAAATCTGAAGCATAGTTTGAATACGAACAACCAAAATCCATCAACAATATTTCTCCTTTGATTAATGGCCTATTGTTGTCATTATAATGTAAAATGCATGAGTTCTGACCACCAGCAATAATGGCATTGTATGCTTGAATCGCCTGATTCTTATGAAACTCATACAAAATAAACGCCTCCACTTCGTGTTCCGATTTGAAATTCTTTATTTCTTTTAAAAGTTTTACAAATGTCTCTGTGGTAATATCCGCCGCTTTTTGCATGACATCTATTTCTTCCTTGGTTTTTGCCATTCGCAATCTACCCAGAATAGGAGCACTTCGCTCATATTTATGTGCTGGAAAATCTCGTTGAATACCTCTCAACTTTCGCAAATCCATATAATCTCCATCATAACTTGCTCTATCGTGCTCATTCAGGTTTACATAGATGTGCTCTGCATAATGCATCATTGTTTTAAGCAAACTATCAGCACTCTTATTCCAATTGACATTCGCAATACCCGAGATAGTCTTAGCTTCTTCTAAAGTATATTTAAATCCTTCCCAAACTTTGATATATTCGCTCGTTTCACGTATAAACAACACCTCTTTCCATAAGGGGTTAGGTGCATCTGGAAATAAAACTAAAATGGTTTCTTCCTGGTCTATGCCAGATAGATAAAACGTATCTGGGTTTTGAAAAAAAGAAAAATTAGCGTCTGCAGATTTATGAAAGATATCTCCTGAATGAAAGATAGCAATTGAGTTTGGTTTTAGGTTTTTTAAAAACTGATTTCGCCTTTCTTGAAAAAAATCGGATGCTAAAGCTAGTGGTCTCTTCACTGTAGAAATTTTGACTAATGAAAAAAAAAGTCGGCCAAAAAGCCGACTCTATAATTTAATGTTATAATTAATTAAAAGTAGAAGCTCATAAGTGCTGCTATGCTTAGGCCTGTAAATTGCTTAGTATTAGTTGAGAATCTATTGTAAAACATCGCTCTTGGTGCTAAACTGAAGGCAGCATAGCTATTTCCTTCAAACTTAGTTTTGATACCAAATTCTGCTCTAGCGCCTAAGTTAAAATTGTCAAAGGTATTGTTCACTTGATTAGAACTAGCAGCGAAACTTCCAAAAGGGACAATGGTGAAGTTTGACTCCGATCTTAATGTAACGCTATTGATTAAGGTGAAGTTTGTAAAAAACCCTCTTGGAGACTCTTTTCCTAAATTAAAACCTAACCCTATTGGAACCTCTAATGCCGTTATTTGATCAAAGGAAGTTTTACTTTTAACAGAAGGATCATCATTTATCCATCTTTCAAAGCCTCCAGATGTGATTCCAATGCCTATAATACCATACGCTCTTTTCGAAAAAGTTTTATTAACCTCGAAGCCTCCATTCATGCCGAATCGACCACCTTTCATTACAGAGTGTTCACCTTCGTACATAAAATCCATAGAAGGGCCACCATATATGCGCATATTCAGTTTCTTAGTTACCGACACAGCATCCTTATCTGATATGTTCTTCAAAGATGTGGGATTGTCTTGAGCCTGGACAAAGATAGAATATGCTGCAAAACCAGCAACCATAGACAATTTTAATAGTTTATTCATAAATTTAGATTTTAGAATTTTAAGATTTTAGAACTATGGCAAAGATATAGAATTTATTAATATTGTATAAAATAAATTGCACAGTGTCTAATTTTAAGTTATACCTTGACCCAAACTTTTCACATTCAACGCATAAGATTGGTTTAAAAGACTCTATTTTCCTTATAGGATCTTGTTTTTCTGAAAACATTTTTGCTTTATTGTCCCAGCGGAAATTCTCTGTTATGTCGAATCCATATGGCATTTTATTTGACATTTTGTCTATTGAACGATGTTTTTCAGAAATTTACAACAAAAAAAAATACCGCTTGGAAGACCTTTTTCTTTATCATGATCTATATGGCAGTTGGAATCATCACACCAATTTTTCTAATTTATCTGCTCAAACCGCGCTGAAGAGTATTAATAATTCAATTATTAAAAGTGAAACCTTCTTATCTCAAGCACAACATGTAATTATTACTTTAGGAAGTGCCTTCTCATATTTTCATAACGATGAGAATATTTGGGTAGCCAATTGTCACAAAGCACCACAGAATGATTTTCGAAAAACTTTGTTACCAATAAACGATATTTTAAAAAGCCTAGAAAATATATATGACTTATTGCTAAAAATTAATCCAGGCATTAAGCTGACATTAACTATAAGTCCAGTAAGACATTTAAGAGATGGTGTGATAGAAAATAATCGCAGCAAGGCACGATTGATAGAAGCGATTAATCTAATTACCCAAAAACACCCTGAAATCTATTATTTCCCTTCCTATGAAATTGTAATAGATGTATTAAGAGACTACCGATTTTTTGACATAGATTTTGCTCACCCAAACTACTTGGCAACTAATATTGTATTTGACTATTTTAAAAACTTATGTATAGATTCAAATTCATACGAAGATATGGACAAATTTCATCAACTACACCTTGCAATGAATCATAGAGCAAAACATGGCGGCACAGTAGAACACATAAATTTTTTAAAATCCTATATAGCTAAAATATTTGAATATATGAAGTCTAATCCTCATATAAATTTTACAAAAGAACAAGAATACTTTGAGAATGAATTAAAAAATCTAGAAATTCGGTCTTAAACTTTCGTGCGCATAAAACTTTCGTACTACTGCCATCGCCTCATCGGTAGTATCGACAATTTCTAGAAAGTTTTCATCTCCATCGGATATATATTGAAACTCTTTCATGGTTTGAATAATCCATTCTTTTAAGCCACCCCAAAAGTCACTTCCGTATAAAACAATTGGTATTTTATCAATTTTATTAGTTTGCACTAAGGTCAGTACTTCAAACAATTCATCCATAGTGCCAAATCCCCCTGGAAAAATGATAAACGCTTGTGCGTATTTTACAAACATAACCTTACGTACAAAAAAGAAATTATAATCAAATGACTTATCGATATCAATATATTCGTTGGGTTTCTGCTCATGCGGTAAAACTATATTGAGACCTACCGATTTTCCTCCAGCGGCCTGAGCGCCTTTATTTGCAGCCTCCATAATCCCCGGCCCTCCTCCTGTAATAATGCCAAATCCCTCGTGAACTAATTTCATGGCCATTCGCTCCGCCTTCTCATAATAGGGTTCATCAGGCTTAGTACGTGCACTCCCAAAGATAGAGATGCAAGGCCCTATCTTGGGCATTTTCTCAAATCCTTCCACAAATTCGCTCATGATCTTGAACATCAACCATGATGATTCTGCTTTAACTTCACTCCAATTCTTTTCCATTGTTTGTATTATTTAAACTTAGTTTTACTTAGATTCCTGAACTACTCTACGCTGCGTCACGAATGACTGTTAATTACTAAAGTCAACTCACTATCTGTACTTTTGCATATTTTAGCATTATCTTCTTTATATTGCCATTGAAATCAATCGTGGCTATTTTCTTGTCTCCATCTCCTGAAATTTCTGTGATTTTTCCGTTGCCAAATTGAATATGTAAAATTTCCATCCCTGCTATGAGTTTGTCTGGACTATCTGCTACGAAGTTTTTAGCATCTACTGCAGATGCTAAATTAACCTGTCTTATTGTCTTGACCAAGGAATTAGGTTGGTATTGCAATGTTTTTTTCGCAAATGGATTTTGATCTAGTTCAGGGTTAGGCGCTCCTTTAAAGTCTATTATTTCCGAGGGAAGTTCTTTTAAAAATCGACTTGGTTCACTTGGGTTAATTTGACCAAATTTATACCGACTCGTCGCAAAACTTAGCATTAAATGCGACTCTGCGCGTGTCACAGCAACATAAAACAGCCTGCGCTCTTCTTCTAAGTCCTCTAAGGTATAGCTCGAACGCTGAGAAGGAAATAAATTTTCCTCTAAACCTACTAAATATACCGCCTTAAATTCCAGACCCTTTGAAGCATGGATGGTCATCAATTTAACAGAGGGCTTATCTTCAGTCTGTGTGTCTTTATCTGTAAGTAAGGTAACGGATTGTAAAAATGATCCCAGCGACTTATCGGTTGCCATTTCTTCATTTTCTATTACTTCATCATTTTCGACAAATTCTTTTATAGAATTCAATAGCTCCTGTAAATTCTCGTATCGACTCACGCCTTCTACTGACTTATCTGCATAGAGTTCTCCTAATAATCCGGATTGTTTTGCAATTTCTGTAGCTACTTCATGCGCGTTCCGTTCACTTTGCACTTGTTGCGCTCGAATCATAGTATAAAACTTTTCTATAGCTTCGGCCGTGCGACCTGTAACCACCTTATTTTCACTTATATTTTCTATGACATCCCATATCTTCATGTTATTACCAGAGGCATAAACCACCATTTTTTGAAAACTAGTGTCTCCTATACCTCTTAATGGATAATTGATAACACGTTTTAGTGCCTCTTCATCATATGGATTGACAATGAGTTTTAAATATGCTATTAAATCTTTGACCTCTTTTCGCTGATAAAACGAAATACCGCCATAAATAATATAAGGAATATTTTTTCTACGCAATGCTTCTTCAAAAGAGCGTGATTGAGAGTTGGTGCGATAGAGAATAGCCACATCCGCATAGGAAATTTGCTTGGTCATACAGAGATGAAATATATCATCTACTATTTGCTTGCCTTCATCATTGTCGGAAAACGTTTTAAGTAGTTTTATTTTTTCTCCTTGGCTATTCGATGTCCATATTGTTTTTTCTAGCTGATGCTGATTGTGCTTAATAATCTTGTTTGCAGCGTCTACGATGGTTTGTGTGCTTCGATAATTTTGTTCCAATTTAAAAACTTTGGTATCTGAATAGTCTTTTTGAAAACTCAAGATATTGTCAATACTCGCGCCGCGAAACGCATAAATGCTCTGACTATCGTCTCCTACAACACAAATATTTTGATAGACATCCCCCAACTTTTTGATAATTGAATATTGCGCGAAATTCGTATCCTGAAACTCATCCACCATTATGAACTGAAACTTGTGCTGAAATTCATAGAGCACTTCTGGGAAACGAACAATTAGTTCATAGAATTTCAACTGCAAATCGTCGAAATCCATCGCATTATTCTTAAAACATTTCTCTGAATAATGTCGAAACACATCTCCCATTCGTGGGCGATTGGCTTCTACATCCTCTGCTATCAAGTCTTCGCTAGTTGCGTAGAGTCGATAATTGATAAGATTATTTTTCAAATTGGAGATTCGACTATAGACATAATTAGCTTTGTACAAATCTTCATTCAATCCTAATTCCTTTACAATAGCCTTGATTACAGACTTGGTATCATCCGAATCATAAATACTAAAATTATTTGTATAGCCTAGCATGGAGGCCTTGGTTCTCAGTATTCTCGCGAATACACTATGAAATGTACCCATAAAAAGATTGCGCGCATCTGAACCTATTAATTTCTCAATTCGCTCCCGCATTTCCTTACTAGCCTTATTGGTAAAGGTTAATGCTAATATATTATATGGCTGGACTCCTTGTTCCATCATAAAGGCGATTCTATACGTCAATACTCTGGTCTTACCTGAGCCAGGTCCTGCATTGATCATTACGGGGCCTTCAAACTCCGTCACAGCCTGTCGTTGAATTTCGTTAAGTTCGTCTAAATAGTGCACTATTATTAATTATGAATTTATAATTCTAAATTTTGAATATTTGACTTGTAAAAATAGTTGAACTCTATTTAGTCTAGGATGGATTTTACCAACATTATACCAATCTTACATATTAAATAGTCCTAGTGTTTTATATGCATAGATTGGTAAATACCGTTGTGAATTGTGTTTAGTCCATTGGAGCGTAGCGTCCCGATAGCTATCAGGAGAACTATTACAGAATTCTAAACGGCATTAGATTATAAATAAGTCTGTATTTGATTGATATTTACTGTCGACTGAAGGCGTTGTTCTAGATCCTTAATAGTAACTTGCTTGCTATTAAATTCGTTTTCACCAATAATAATAGCATAGGTATAACCAGCCTTGTCTGCATAAGCGAGTTGCTTATCCATTTTAGCTATACTAGGATATAAATCTACGATTTTACCTGCGCCGCGAATTTCGCTTAGTAAAGAAAAATATTGGCTTGTCGCTGCCTCTGTCAAATTGAGTATCAGTGTCTTTTTTGCTTCAGAATTTTCAGGAAATCTCTTCAGTTCGGTCATAACATCAAAAACTCTATCTAATCCAAAGGAAATTCCTATTCCCGATATGTCTCGCAAACCAAATATTTCCGTTAAATTATCATAGCGACCGCCACCACCGATGCTTCCATAAGCCATTTCTGCAGAAACCACCTCAAGAACTGTACCAGTATAATAGTCTAATCCTCTGAGTAGTTTAAGGTCGAATTTTAGGTTTTCTGATTGCGCATGTGTGAAAATATATTTGAGCTCGGTGAGACCTTCCGTCAATTTTGAATTTTCAATTTTGAATTTTGAATTGAATTCGTCAAGAGTTTGAACAGACAGAATATTTAATAACTTGTTTGTTTTTTCTTCACCTATGATTTGTGCTAACTCTTCTTTTACCTTTTCTTCTCCAATTTTATCCCATTTGTCGAGAATGGTCGAAACCAATGTTATATTACTTTCTTCTATACCAATTTCCTCACATATTCCATTGTATATCTTTCTATTATTTATCCTTATTTCAACTTTTAGCTTAAGTTCTTGAAATACCGTTAGGAACAGAGAGGCCATTTCCACATCGCCTACCAGTCCTTTGGAGCCGACGATATCAGCATCGCATTGAAAAAACTCTTGATAGCGACCTTTTTGAGGTCTATCCGCCCTCCAAACAGGACCTATCACATAACGCTTAAATGGAAAAGTCAAATCATTCTGATACTGAGATACGAAACGAGCAAGAGGAACGGTATGGTCATAGCGAAGGCCTTTGGAAGAGATTTCTTGGGTAAGCTTTCCAAACTGAATAGGCTTAGTCTCTAAAATTTTTAATCCCTTTTCATCTAGATATTCACCTGAATTCAAAATTTTGAATAACAGTTTATCCCCTTCCTCGCCATATTTTCCTTGAAGGGTTTCTAATCGTTCAAATACCGGATTATAGATTGATTGAAAACCAAATAACTCAAAGTGTTTTCTCATGACACCAATGATGTATTCGCGTTTTCGATTTTCCTCGGGCAAAAAGTCTCTAACGCCTTTAGGGTTTTGTGGTTTGATTTTTAACATGGGGCGAAATTAAGGATTTTGTAGATAAATAGAATTATTTACATTGGAATATTTGTCTAGGTGTTGACTAGTTGAGGTATTGATTTGCCGAAAATTTTCTGCTTTCTATATGATTGCGCTAAAACATAAAACCACAAAAGAACGGGCATTAGAGCTCGAAATCCCCTAGCGTGAAGTATTTCCTGTTTAAACTCTTCAGGATAACCTGTTATGGAAGGAATAGCAGTAAAAAGCATGTAGCATACTAAAAATAAATAGCTCATAACCGTTTTTTTCTTTTCTATTAAATTCCACCACAGGGCCACAGCCGTTGACGAAATTATAATTGTAGGCGATTCTGAACTACTATTAAAAATGAAACAAGACAAGATCCCAAGAACCAACAATTCATATTTTAGGTTTTTAAAATACCAGTTTTTAACAAAGAGTGGGAATAATGAGAAGATTCCAAAAAGTAAAAAAAGCCATGTTGAAAAATTTATATAGTTCAAGTTTTTTCTAAACAATCCTGGCAAGGAATAATCTATCATAGAATTCGACTGGCAGTTCAATGAATCTTTTAGCTGAAGTGCCTTAAACCATTCATAATAAGAGTTTAAAGTATAATCAAGATTTGAGAAAATCGCAGGCAAAAAAACTGCTAAAAACAAACCAAAAACAAAGCCAAAAATAAACTTCTTTTCAGGCTTTTGAGAAAAAAACAAAAGGGTTACTACTGGAAAAAGTTTTATTGTAGAGAAAAAACCCGCTATAGACCCGGAATGAAAAAATCGGTGCCGCTCTATGAATATAAATGACAAAACAATAATACCCACCATGGCATTTGTGATTTCAAAAGATAACCCCGAAATGTATATGTCCTGGAAGCAAATAAATATCCACGAATAATAAAATCCCTTTTTATTATCGAAGATCTTATCCATAGCATAGATATACAAAAGACCATTAAAAACCACCCACAAAACTTTATCGACATGAAAATAAATCTGAGAAAAAGGAGCGACTATGAGAGAAAATGCAGGTCCATACAATAAAAAATCAAAATATTCCTCAGGATAAGCATTGTGTAATGGAAGCATTTCTATGAAATGAAAATAGGCTCCCTGAAAAATTTTAAAGTTGTTTTGATAATTTTTTGCCGTAAGGGCTCCAATAACAGCCAAGGTTATAGCTATGGAAATGCTAATTCTTCTTTCATTATTTATAAAAAACGCTGTTTTGTTATTCAAATTTTTTCAATATCTCTTTAAACCAAAAACTAAACTTTTCTGGCTCATTTTCAATCTCTTGGGACAAACTGTCTAAAGCTATCCATCTAATAGATTCAATCTCATCGGGGTTGAATGGAACATCTCCATCATAGATACCTTTATATACTACATCGTATTCATGTTCGATAAGACCTGTTTGTTCATCTTGTGCTTTATATACAAAGCGATATATTTCTTCTAATGAACATCTTATGTTTAGCTCTTCCTTTAATCTTCTCTCGGCGGCTTCCTGAAAACTTTCATTTTCTCGTGGATGTGAACATACCGCATTGGACCAGATCAGAGGCCAATGATATTTAGTCTTAGCTCGCTGTTGAATCAGCATTTCGCCCTGGGAATTGTATAAAAGAATACTAATAGCCCTATGAAGCATACCTTTTTCATGTGCTTCTATTTTGGGCATCAATCCCATAACTTCATTTTCCTCATTAACCAAAACTACGCTTTCTTCCATTTGCTATATTTTTTCGACAAAGGCTCTAAGACACATAAATCACTTTAAATTTTTATCTAATTTCTAATATCTCAAATCTATCTTCTAATTTTTTTTAAACCAAGAGCTGTACATGACATAATTATTCGAAATTCTTTCTAGAGTATCTTTTTGTAATTCTTCGTTGATATCTTTAATTTTTCTTGCCGGAACACCCGCCCACACTTCGCCAGATTTTATATGAGTACCTTCGGTAACGACTGATCCTGCACCAACGATAGAATTAGACTCAACAATTGCGTTATCCATTACAATAGCCCCCATCCCAATTAAGACATTATCGTGAATGGTACACCCATGGACTATAGCTCTATGGCCTATCGATACATTATTGCCGATGTTTGTGGGGCATTTTTGATAGGTGCAGTGAATGACGGCTCCATCCTGTACATTGACTTTATGACCCATTTTGATATAATGCACATCGCCACGCACGATTGCATTAAACCATACGCTGCATTCTTCTCCCATTTCCACCTCGCCCACTATAGTACAATTGGGTGCTATAAAGCACGATTTCGGAATATTTGGCGATTTTCCTTGGACAGGCAAGATAATAGCGGACATATATTTCTAACTTTTGTGGTTAAGGGCTTGTAATTTTTAGCAAATAATCTGTTTTTTTGGGTTCCAACTTAATGGTTTCTCGGTACAACTGTTCTGGTTGTATATCCTTTTCTATGTCTCCTGTGGTCCATAGTCCATCGTTGTTCATGTCTATAAGAATATCGAACTTCAATTCATCTCCATATACATTGTTAAGTTTCAGTTTCGCTTCTTTTGCTATCGGTATCCATTCATTATCAATAATCTGAAACAATTTAGCTTTTTTATTTGAAGCTAGATTCGGATCTAGGGTTATGGTTAATTCTTTATAATATTTTTCCTTCGGAAAGGTTGTTATTGTTTGGGTTAGAGGTAAATTATATCGAGCGGAAGAATATATCGCTTGGCTATCTATTATTAATTGATATTCTTGACCTAAATCTAATCCTAAGATTAAAAGTTTGTTTTTGTGTATAGAAAATTGCGATTTATTATTCAATGCTTTTGATTTTAGTTTGATTCTTGTGGTATCTATTTTGGTAATAAGTGCATTAAAGTGAATTTTTACGGTGTCCGCTGGAACTAGCTCCGTGCTTCGAGATTCAATTTTTGATAATTTTTCAATATATTTACTGGGTTTATTTGCCGCTAATTCTAAAGTTTCATATTTGTCTAATCCGTGTCTTATCCTAAGCGATTGTGCGGAAACACTCGTTTTTACAATTAACTTAAAATGACGGGGGCTTAGTTTTATCAATTCGTTTTCTAAATCTAACAGCTGCGGAAAAAAAATATCTTCACTTGCTGTAATATCGTATTCGGTTGTGCTAATAGGAGTTACAAAGAAATTCGTTTTCTTTTGGTTTTGCTGAAAAAGCTTGATTTTATGGTTTGTTCCCGCCTTGTGGGGTTCATTTAAAAATCCTATGGCCTCTGTTTTTTCCCAAGTCATATTCATGTTAGAATCCACAAAAGCATATACATAAAATGGCTCTTGAGTTAAACTGTAAAAATCTGACAAGCCATTTGACGCATTGGCAACATATTTATAATTTTTACCAAAAAAATCAGATTTGTTTTTCACTAAACATACCTTGGTCATATCACTAGACAGGCCTGTCTTAGCATCGTTTACAGTTACCAATAGTTTTCCCGAATCCAATCTGGGTCCTGTACTAAATGTTAATCTATAATTTGAAATTAAGTTGCCTTCATTAAAATCCTTAATGGCATTGTTAAAATCTATGGTGTAGGTTGTATTCTGCTTGAGCCCTTCTTCAAAGTTTAAAACCACCTTTTTTCCTATCACATTCGTTTTTGGCTTTATAATGGAATACGGAGAGACCGAAATGTTTGTTTGCGGTGTATTGAGCTCAACGAACTCATTGAAATGAAGGACAATTTTATTGTCTGAAAAGTTAACTGACTTATTTTCAGGAAAAGCTTTGATAATTTCTGGTGGTGTGGTATCTTTCGGTCCACCGCTTGGCATAACAATGGTAGCACAAGAATAAATCAAGAGCAGAAAACAAAAGACAAAGAGTTTAATTGTAAATTTCATCTCGTCTAGCAAAGGTAGTTGAAAGTTGAAAGTTAAAAGTTAAAAGTTTGAACAAATTTTTGTTTCTGTTCTTCTAGCTTTGAAATTACTGAATTCTAAAAATTACTTCAACTTGTTTTTCAATGCTAATAGTTTAGCCTGAAAATCATCTACCGGCTCATCTTTTTTCTTCTGCACAGTCTTATTGGTTTTAGTTGAAGTTTGATAATTCGATTTTTGGTTTTCACCTTTCATCGATAGAGAGACACGATTGCGAGCGATATCTACTTCTGTTACCGACACCATCACTTTTTGACCCAGCTTGACTACCTCATTGGGATCCGAGATGAAATTGTGGCTCATCTGTGAGATGTGCACCATGCCATCTTGCTTAACCCCAATATTGACAAACGCGCCAAATTTAGTGATATTGGTTACTATCCCAGGCAGGGTCATTCCTTCTCGCAAATCATCAATAGTAGAAATTCCGTCAGCAAATCGAAACTCCTCAATAGGCGAACGAGGGTCGCGACCTGGTTTTTCGAGTTCCTTTAAAATATCATTCAAGGTAAATAGTCCTGTTGTATCTGAAATATAGGCACTAGGTTTGATTTTCTCTCTTATTTCTTTATTTTGAATAAGTTCTGCTATACTACAGCCTTGATCCTTAGCCATTTTTTCTACGATATGGT
This sequence comes from Chitinophagales bacterium, assembly GCA_016787225.1. Taxonomy (NCBI): domain Bacteria; kingdom Pseudomonadati; phylum Bacteroidota; class Chitinophagia; order Chitinophagales; species Chitinophagales bacterium. The sequence goes on along the minus strand of JAEUUY010000006.1, from coordinate 176,038 downwards.
AGCTTTCTGGATGTACCGAACTATTATCCAAAGGGTTTGCCGCTTTCGGTATTCTCAAAAATCCTGCACATTGTTCAAAAGCCTTAGTTCCAAGCAAGGCCACTTTTTTCAATTCCTGACGGGTTTTGAATGCACCATTCGATACTCGATACTCGACAATATTCTTGGCAGTAGAGGCCGTTAATCCTGACACATAAGACAAGAGATGTTTACTAGCAGAATTGACATCTACGCCTACAAAATTTACACAACTCTCCACTACCGCATCTAGGGAAGCCTTGAGTTTGGGTTGATTGACATCATGCTGATACTGACCTACGCCGATACTCTTAGGGTCAATTTTTACTAGCTCACTCAAGGGATCCAGCAATCGACGACCTATACTGATAGAACCTCGGACGGTCACATCTTCGTTGGGAAATTCTTCGCGCGCTACTTCGCTCGCCGAATAAATAGATGCGCCACTTTCATTGACCATAAAGATAGAAACATCTTTACCAAAATCGATACTGCGAACTAAGGCTTCTGTTTCTTTGCTGGCAGTGCCATTGCCATAACCAATGGCTTCAATATCATATTTATCCACCAGATGCATGAGCATGTTTTTGGCTTCGCTCCATTGGTTTTGGGGAGCATGGGGAAATATAGTTTCATATTTGAGAAAACTGCCATACTTGTCGAGACACACAACCTTGCATCCTGTTCGGAATCCCGGGTCTATCGCCATTACTCTTTTCTGACCTAGAGGTGACGCCAATAATAACTGGCGAAGGTTTTCGGAGAATACATTGATGGCTTCTTCATCTGCTTTTTGCTTGCTTGAAAGTCTAAATTCTGTTTCGATTTGCAATTTTAATAATCTGGCATAACCATCTTCTATAGCCTCAGCCACATGATCGGCGGCAGGAGTTTGGTTTTTGATAAAAATATGCTTGAGGCTAGCTTCGGCTATTTCTGGGGAAATACTAATATCCATAGCCAATATGCCTTCTTTTTCTGCTCGGCGAATAGCCAGCAATCTATGTGATGGACATTTCGCCAGCGGTTCGTCAAATTTGAAATAGTCGCGGTATTTCTGAGCTTCTTCCGTTTCTTTTTTGGTGGAAACAACTTTGGAACTCAAAATAGCGCCATCTGCGAAATGCTTTCGTATGATATTTCTGGCGCGCGCATCTTCGGTTATCCATTCTGCTATTATGTCTCTAGCGCCTTGGAGTGCTTCGTTGCTATCTTTTACCTGTTCGTTAATAAATTTTTCTGCTTCCGATACGGTGTCAAAATTCTCTTGTTCATATATCTTTTTTGCCAAGGGTTCGAGGCCTTTTTCGATAGCCATTGTCGCTCGTGTTTTGCGCTTTGGTTTATAAGGCAAATAAATATCCTCCAATATGGTGGCGTTCATGCAACCTTCAATTTTGGATTGGAGCTCGGGGGTTAGTTTCCCTTGTTCATCGATACTTTTGAGTATGGCGATTTTGCGTTTGTCTAGCTCGGTATAATAGGCGATTTTTTCTACGACGTCGGCTATTTGCACCTCGTCGAGATTGCCTGTAGCTTCTTTTCGATAACGTGCGATAAAGGGAATGGTGCAGCCTTCGTCCACCAATAATGATACCTGCTGGACTTGACGCTCTGAAATGGATATTTCTTTTGAAATGTGTAAAATATAATTGGACTCCACTGAAAAATTTTGAAGAGCGAATGTAGGAAAAATAGAGACAATTTGAGTTAGTTTTCTGTGAGGTTTTGTGTTATACACAGAGATTCACAGAGTTTTCTATGAGTTACACAGAGTTAAGGTGTGGAGCTCTTTGTGCCTTCGCGTTTTGGAGGCGAAATAAAACCTTATTTGTTTAATCTACCTTAGTTTTGCAGAACTTATGTCGGTCAGCATCAATAAATATATAGGTTCGTCGGGATACTGCTCACGGAGAGAGGCCGATGTGCTGATCGACGATGGTCGGGTAATGATCAATGGTCGCTTGGCTATGAAATCTGACCTCGTTTATGACGGCGACGAGGTACGTGTGGATGGACTGCACCTTAAGCCAAAAAAGAAATTTACTTATATCGCTTTTAATAAACCTATCGGCATAACCAGCACCACCGATCTCAAGGACAAAACCAATATTATCGATTTTATCAATCACCCCAATCGTATATATCCGATAGGACGGCTAGACAAAGATAGCAGCGGACTTATCTTGCTCACCGACGATGGCGATATCGTAAATCATATCTTGCGGGAAGAAAACTATCACGAAAAAGAATATCTCGTCTATGTCCGGCAAACCATTCAGCCTGACTTCGCACGACTTATGAGTGCTGGCACCATGTATATCGATGGCGTCAAGGTCAAGCCCTGCAAGGTTAAAGTGCTATCCAAGCATAGCTTCAAAATAACCCTGACCCAAGGCCTCAACCGCCAAATCCGCAAAATGTGCTCCAAGCTAGGCTATACCGTTTATGAGCTCCAGCGTGTGCGCATTATGCACATAGCACTAGGAAACCTCAAGATAGGGAAATGGAGAAATCTGAGTGAAGTGGAGGTGAAGGGTTTGATGGGAAAGGGATAATTCTAATTAACAATCTTCATCACAACTTAAACTCCACCCATAGCGGGTAATGGTCTGACATCATAAAGGATAGTGCTTGTTTAGCTAATTTTCGATTGGCGAGGGCCTTGCCTACAAAATCATAATTGCCTCCCGTTTTATAAGTCATAGATAGATTGGGAACTTTTTTAGCATTATTAAACCAAGCTATCTGATCATAATACTTCGTTTCATCAAAGATAGAGCGTGTGACGGTTTCGTTTTGTAGCTCTTTGGGGATAAACAAACCTTCCGAAATAAAAGTATCATTTAATAAATCGCCTCTCTTTTCTATATTAAAATCGCCAAGACAAATTAAATTTTGGTGAAAGACATTGACATTTTTTGCCCAGTCTGCCATCCATTTTGCTATGCCTTTCAGCTCCTTGATTCTATCTTTAGAAGCTTTGCCATAGAGTATGTGCAGTGTGACCAATATGAATGTTTGATGGTTTGATTTAAAGCTTACTCCATAGGGTGAGCGCACGAATTGTTCTGTCAGCGCATCTTCGGAGGCAATTTTCATCCATTCTTGTGGCACAACCAGTTCACATGCCAAGCCAGACATTTTCACTCTACGCATATCGAAAATATAACCCATGCGTTCATCATTGCCTGCATCGCCGCGATTGACATCCGTAATGATAAACGCCCAATGTTCACCTAGAACCTTCATCAAATCTCTAAGAGATTTCAGATTGCCTTTGATTTCTTGAATGGCTATCACATCAAATCGTTTGATGATTTCTGCAATGCAGAGCAAAGAATGAAAATCTCTTTTGGGGCTATCATTGGCAGCAGAGCGCTCCTTTTCAGTGATATCTCCAAAACCACGAATGTTCCAAGTGGCAATAAGGAGATTTTTATCTAATACTTTGGGTGGAATTTTAAGATCTAAATCATCGGATAAAAGCTTTAAATCTTCTAGTGTCGCCGGGGATGGCGTGTCTAAAATCTGTTTCATTGGTTCTAATTTATGTTGTGGCTAAGGTAGATAATTATCAAAATAGTTTTAAATAAATATTTTCTCTCATCAGACATTGAAAATCAGTATTTTATAACTAAAACCAAGAAAGGCTATCTCCCAATATGCACCATCAATATAGCGATATCACTAGGATTAATTCCGGATATGCGCTTAGCGGCTCCTAGGGTTTTAGGTCTTATCTTAGATAATTTCTGACGAGACTCCGTGGATAGTGAATTCACTTTTTCATAATTAAAACTCTCTGGAATAATGAGCCCCTCAAGGTTAAGCGACTTCTGGGCGGTGTCTTTTTCCTTGGCTATATAACCCTGATATTTATGTTCGATGACGGCTGATTCTAGTGCCGAAGCAGAAAACTTTTCAAAAGCTTGTTTGACCTTTTCTATCTCCATAAAATCTTCGATACCCAGCTCAGGACGAGTGAGAATCATTCCTAGAGGCATTTGCTGTTTGAGCTCCGTGGAATTTGTTTTTTCGAGTACTGGGCGAACTTCATCTGGATTGAGTTTGATCTCTCCGAATAAAGATATACATTTACTTATTTCCTCTTTGCGTTTTTCATAATTTGCTATCCTCTCTTGGCTGGCCAATCCAAGCTCTCTCCCTATCGGTGTCAAGCGCTGATCCGCACTGTCACCTCTTAATAAAATTCTATACTCGGCTCTACTGGTAAACATTCGATAAGGCTCATCCGTACCTTTATGAACCAGGTCATCGATTAATACCCCTATATAACTCTCATCTCTTTTAAGCACAAGAGGTTCTCTATCATCTAAAAATCTAGTAGCGTTTATTCCTGCAATGAGTCCTTGACCACCTGCTTCCTCATAGCCCGTCGTTCCATTTATTTGTCCTGCAAAATAAAGACCCTTGATTAATTTCGTCTGAAGAGAATTATCCAACTGCATAGGAGGAAAATAGTCATACTCTATAGCATATCCCGGCCGATACATTTTAGCATTTTCGAATCCTGGTACTAAACGTAAAGCTTTAAACTGCACATCATAAGGCAATGATGTAGAGAATCCATTTACATATATTTCATTTGTATTCCAGCCTTCAGGCTCTACAAAAATCTGGTGTCTTTCTTTGTCCTCAAAGCGATTAATCTTATCTTCGATACTTGGGCAATATCGTGGCCCTACTCCTTCGATACTTCCATTGAACATAGGACTTCTATCAAATCCTTCTTTAAGAGCCTCGTGGACTTTATCATTGGTGTAGGTTATCCAGCAACATCGCTGCTCTTTAGGCTTTTCTATATTCATAAAAGAAAATCCGTCTATAATAGGATCACCATCCTGAATTTCCATTTTTGTATAATCTAAACTCCTTCCATCAATTCTCGGGGGGGTTCCTGTCTTCATTCTACCACTTTCAAAGCCTAAAGAAAGGAGTTGTTCAGTAATTCCCGTTGCTCTTGATTCAGCAGCTCTACCACCACCAAATTGTTTATCACCTATATGAATTAAACCATTTAAAAAAGTTCCGTTTGTAAGAACAACGGACGGAGATTCTATCTCAATACCCAATTGTGTTTTGACTCCACAAACTCTATCACCTTTGACAATAAGTCCAGAAACCATTTCCTGATAGATATCAAGATTAGGAGTGTTTTCTAAACTATACCGCCATAATGAAGCAAATAGATTTCTATCATTTTGAGTTCTCGGACTCCACATTGCTGGTCCCTTACTTCTATTAAGCATACGAAATTGAATCATAGATTTATCTGAAATGATTCCAGACATACCTCCTAGAGCATCTATTTCTTTTACAATTTGTCCTTTTGCTACGCCACCCATGGCAGGGTTACAAGACATCTGTCCGATGACTTGCATATTCATTGTGACGAGTAAGGTCTTTTTACCAATAGTAGCTGCTGCATAAGCTGCTTCACAACCTGCATGCCCTGCACCTACTACTATGACATCATATTTATCAAACATATTTTTATATGTTCCACGTGGAACGTTTAATTTACTTTAATAATGATTATCGCACATGTTCCACGTGGAACATCTTTTCTTTAAATAATTCAAAAATTTATCTTCTTGCTTTCTCATCTCTTTCTTTTCATTTTTTGTTTCGTCATTAAATCCAGATAGGTGTAAAAAACCATGAATTAAAACCCTATTAATTTCGTCTTTTAAAGAAACTTGGTATCTTTTTGCATTCTTCCTAACTTGCTTTATAGAGATATAAACATCTCCAGTTAATTCACAATCATTATTAGATACATCGAATGTTAATATATCAGTATTGTAATTATGATTTTTAAAATCCCTATTCATCTTTATTTGATCTTTACTAGAAAGAAAATTATAACATATATTTACCGTTCTATTTCCACAACGTTTCCTTACATATCTAGATAAATCTCTTTTATTTATCAGTTCTAATACTTGCTTTTTATGTTTTGACTTTATAAAATTAAAAACTAACATACTAGAAAAATAAATATTTACCACTATCATCTATCTCTATGGTAGGCAACTGTCTTTTTCTATCGAAATAGTCATATCCCTCCTTTAAATTAGTCCAGAAATCTAAAATATCTAGTCTACCACTAAAATAATCCTTCTTCATTTTATTAAAATTATTTACTGATAACTTAGTAGGAAAAATATGAATAGGAATAACTTCTTGACCGACAGATTTCGAATAGAGGTTAATTAAATAAATGGATTCAATTAAATCATCTGTCATAGGTAGGCAACCAATAGTCTCACAACCACCATGTATATATATATCTCCTCCTAATTCACCCTGTGCCCCTAATATGCTATCACTTTTATTTGGATAAGAAACTTTTAATGAAAGATGATATTTACTTTGAGGATTAAAATTTTCAATGGTATAAAATCCCTCTGGTATTTGTAAATCTCCTTGCTTTCTCTTAGGACCTAAGTCACCGATAGTTTCACATATAGGTAGCGATTTTATCATTATATATTTACCGCTATCTCCAGAGAAAGCCCATAGCTCAAGCACTTTATTCCATTTAAACGCTCTCCAAAAAATTCTATTAGATGGAAATTTTATATTCTTATCTATAAACCATGTTTCTATTGTTGTATATTTTTTCATATTGGCTGAAGCAACACGTGGCTGTTGTAATTGATTGGTAAACCAATCCTGAGCAGTAAACGAGTTCGACATAACGATGAAGAAAAGGATAAAAAAAAATTTCATTGGACAAAATTAACAAGCTATACAATAAAAATAATTTATTTTTTTAAATAAGAAAAATTAGGTATTATTATTAGGAGTGTGTATTTATGGATAATTTCTTGTTTTAACTATTGACTTTTTCATAAGGAACAAAATAAATAAGTTATTCAACAAAGTATTAAAAATTAAAATATTGATAATTAAATTATAAGAGAAGGTTATATACAAATGTGAATTAAATAAATAAGAATAAGTTTTATTTCGTTAATTGTGAGTTAGAGATAAAAAAGTTAACATACTAATGCAAAGAATAGGGGAAAAATAACTACAAAATTCAAAGCTCAACAGGCCATGTTAATTTCTTTATATAAATCCATATTTTGTCCACGCATATTAACCGAAAATATTCATTCCTGGTATATCAGGTACAACCTTTTTTAATTCACTGATAATAAAGGATTCTGATTCTTTTAGTGACTTTTGAAGGGTTTCTTTCAAAATAATTTCTTGGTCAGACTTAGATAATTTAGAAAAATCATCGTGTAGAGAAAGAGAAGTAATATCTTTTTTACCATTTGTGGTTATAGTCACTAATTGTTTTTCATCAGAAATTGTGAAAGATTTTTCTTGTACGGTTTCTTTCAACTTAGCAGCTCTTTCTTTGATTTCACTGAATTTAGATAGAATGTCAAACATGTTTAAAATTTTATATTAAGGGTTATAAATATTTCCGCAAATTGTATTTTCTCTTGCACCAGTCACAGAAGCCAAAACGTTGAATTTATTCTCTAAAAATCGAACACCGATCAAGGACATAGCCAAGGCTTCTTTGTAATCTATTAGATGACTATCGATGGATAGGAGGTTTAATCCTTTTTCTTTTAATAATTCTAAAAGAAAGACGTTATGAGCACCGCCTCCAGTAATTAATATAGAGCGAGAGTCTGGGATAAAAAATAAAATTTGATCAACAATATGCTGGTAAAATGTTCTCAGGATATCGTATTCAGATAGTTTGCTTTTTTCACAGATAGCAATTATTTCTTGTGAAAAACTATTGTCTAAACTCTTAGGAAAAGGGGAATGAAAAAACGAAACCTGGTTCAACGAGTTTCGTAAATTCTGATTAATATTACCTTTTTTAGCTAGCTCGCCGTTTTTATCATAAGAGAAACCAAGCTTTTCGGCAAAAAAATTAATCACCTGATTACAAACACCAATATCAGAGGAAATAATAGATTCCTCTTGTTTTATGGAAATATTCATAATACCACCCAGATTGAGACAATATTTTATCTCTGGAAAAAAAAGCAAATCACAAATTGGAACAATGGGGGCTCCTTGACCACCAGCTGATACATCGCGTTCTCGAAGATTGGTAATCGTGCGATAACCAGAAGAAACGGCCAAGGATTGACCAGAACCTATTTGTTTCGTGATACCTTTATCGGGGAAATGAAAAGCTGTATGTCCGTGTGAACTTATGAAATCGAGTTTTATAATATTCTTTTTCGCTATAAATTCTTTGCATTGTTTACCCATCCATTGACCAAAATTATGGTCAAGAAGAGCTAAATTCTCCTCTGATAGGTCGCGACAATTTTTTAATTGAAGATAAAGAGAAGAAGAAAAAGGTATAGTAGTCCCAGAGAGAATTTTATAAGAATATTTATCATCTGACACCTCTATAGAAGAATAACAAATATCAAGACCATCCAAAGATGAACCCGACATAAGACCTAGAGAATAATAAAGCGGCATAGTTATTAGAAGTGCAAAGATAGGTTTGTTAATAAGAAAATTAAACGTAAAAAGTTTAAAAGGTATAGAATATCATACTTAATTCGCAAATGCTTTCTCAGCATGCCATCTACGTTTATTCTATTTTCTTTACTTTTTTGCGTCAAGGCAAAAAAGTAACAAAAAAAGTCAAGCCCTAACACTGCGAAGCCTAAAATTGTCTTCCTCTGAGCTAAAATTTCAAATTTCGTCGTTCCTCCTCTTGAAATTTTTACGCTCTTCCGTCGCAATTTTTACGGCTTCTCCGTTATGGGCGATCCCCAAAGTTCAACATCTAAGCTCATTTGCGAAACATCTGAGATATTCTAAAAAGGTATTATAAATATTAGGTTAGGTATAATATGTTGCTAATAATTGATTAGCTATAGTCAAAAACGGAAAACACCTTTTATCCAGTTGAAAAGTTTATATGGAGGATATCGAAAAGTCAAATCAATCCAATTGTAGGATCGCACAATACCGCGGGAATGAGAGAAAGCAAGAAAACCAGCTTTGCCATGGTAATGTCCCATACCGCTGGCACCAACACCACCAAAGGGTAAATTTTTATTTGAAAAATGAATTACCGTATCATTTACACATGCTCCACCAGATGGAAAACGAGCCAAAATTTTTCTAGCCCAAGAAGATGAACCAAAAACATAAAGCGATAAAGGCTTTTCTTTGGGATATAGGGATTCAAGATCCCTATCATTTTCATAGATAAGAACAGGTAAAATAGGGCCGAAAATTTCCTGGGACATAGAAAGGCTATCAGGACTAATAGGATATAGAATCGTGGGAGAAATATACAGGTTAGATATATCAGACTTACCACCATAATAAATTTCATTTTCATTTAGCATTCTTTTTAATCTCTCCCAAGCAATATCGTTGATAATCCTGCCATAGAAAGGAGATTCTGCGCTATCATTGGTATAAAACTTTTCAATCTCAGATGTAAGAATAGGTAGAAAATCACCAACAATATCGTTGTGTACGATTAGATAATCGGGCGCAATGCAGGTTTGCCCGGCATTGATGAACTTTCCCCAAGCAATACGTCGAGCTGCTAGAGTTAAGTTAGCCGTTTTATCTACTATACAAGGACTTTTTCCTCCCAGTTCTAAGATAACTGGGGTTAGATTTTCTGCTGCTGCAGCCATGACTTTTTTCCCAACAGTAGTGCTACCAGTAAAAAAAATCAAATCAAAAGGAAGCCTCACTAGTTCCTCACTGACAGCTTTATCTCCTTCTATAAAACAGACATAGTTGGAGTCGAAACAAGTAGATATTATCTTATGAATAACTTTATTCGTATGAGGGGTGTGTTCGGATCCCTTTACAGTAGCGCAGTTTCCTGCACCAATAGCGGCAACCAGTGGTAAAAATGCTAGCTGAAAGGGATAGTTAAATGGAACAATAATGAGACAAATACCAAGAGGGTCGTATTGGATATAACTACGAGAAGGCAATAAATAAAAAGGGGAAAAAACGGATTTTTCTGAAGACCAAGAATTAAGTTTGGAAATGAATAAATCAATTTCGTTTAAAACCAATCCAACCTCTGTAAAAAAACTTTCTTGCTTAGATTTATGTAGGTCTAAAAATAGGTTTGTATAAATATCATCCTCATTTGCCAAAATGGCGGACTTTAGTTTTTTCAATTGGTGCTTTCTAAAGTCAATGTCTTTAGTTTTTTGACTGGAGAAAAACAGTTTTTGGTCATAAAAAATAGAATTTTGTGTTTTTTCTTCCATAATTGTAAAATACAACTATCCTAGTAAAGATTGAAATTTTTGATTTTTATAGGTGTCGAGTCGTTTGTGAATCAGAAAAAACCACAAAGGAGGAATGGTGCTTAATAACATCATGCCAGGATAGCCGGTAGGCATTTGTGGGCTATCATCAAAATGTCGTAAAATTTGATATTTTCGTGTCGCTATATAATGATGATCAGAATGACGTGAGAGCTCGAATAGCAAAATTCTTCCAATAGGATGATTTGAATTCCAAGAGTGGGCGGGCATAGTTCTTTCATAATGACCACTTGGCTTTAGTTTTCTTCGAAGTCCGTAATGTTCAATATAGTTCACTGTTTCTAAAAGAAAAACACCGATAAACGCAGCGGCTAAATATGCTAGCAGTGTTTTAACGCCAAATACCAAATAGATAAAACATAAAAAACCAAGCTGAATGAGCGAAAACCAGATCATTTTGTTTTGAAAAGAAAAAAACATAGCACCCTTGCGCTTAAGAAGTTCAGCTTGAATTTTCCACGCTGAAATATAACCAGTAAATATCGATCGAAGGTGAAAGACATAAAGAGACTCACCCCGTTTAGCAGAAGCGGGGTCCATGTCGGTCGACACATTTTGATGATGACCATAATTGTGCTCAATAAAGAAATGCATATACATCGATGTCAATAACAAAGCTTGACTCATAGCTTTTTCATACCAAGAAACTCGATGACCTAGTTCGTGCGCGACATTGATGCCTAAAATACCGCAAGCCAGTCCCATAGAAAGGATTTTCCCGATGATTAAATAGGTTTCTGTTGTTTTATCAATGGTAAAAAGGAAATAAAAAACTAATGTAAACTGACAAGGAAGAAATAAATAAACCACCCAATCATAAAATTTAGATGAACCTTCGGAGACTTCTTGCTCTACAGAAAAATTGGAATCATCGGCGACAGAGAATAATTCTAACAAAGGAATTATGCCGAAAAGAAAGACAAGGGCAGTAAAAACAAATATAGAATTTGACCACAAAGAAAATCCAATGATTGCAGGGATAAAGAAACTAAATAAATATTTATATTTTGTCAAGTGTATTTAGTTTGTAACGTCAAATTAAAACCAGAATTAAGAGTTGTTTTTATTTTAATGAAATCTGAATTACCGCCGGAATGGGCTTACTATTACCGCCAATCGGCCAATGGCTTAAAAAATTATCCTTATCTTTTGATGTTTCACCAGGATGCTGTACGCTGAGAAAAAGTGTTTTATAATCAGGACTAAAATAGGGACCTGTAAACTCTGCGGCATTAGGCGCGGAGGCTATTTGAATGACTTTCCCAGCATTTTTACCTGATACGGGTACCATAAACAAGCCATTATTTTTAAAAGCAGTATATTGTTTCTTCTTTTGTGAACCAGCCGCTATATCGGAGGTAAACCAGAGGTTGTATTTATCATCGAAGGCGAGATTGTCTGGGCAAGAGAAGCCACTTTCTTCTCCTCCTGTGAGAAAATATTCGTGTTTAAATTTCATAGAGCCTGCATCGGCGTTTTCTTCCATAATTTTCAGGATGGATCCGTGGTAGTTTCCCTTGGGTTTATTGTTGGTCAAGCTCACAAAGACATCTTTAGAAACTGGGTGAATTTCGATATCTTCGGGTCTGGCGAGAGGAGTTGCATTCGCTATTTTAGCTGCGACACGAGTTTGGATTAATAATTCTATCTGGGAAGAATAGTGTTTATTCAGTTCCATATGAAGATCTTTGTCCAGAGGTATCCACTCGCCTCTTTCTAAATTCGCTACATATAAAACTCCTTTGTCTAGATTATCTTCAGAATCGGATATGAACTTATATAAATGTTCGTCATTGGTATCATCGCCGGTATAAACTACGACCTTACCATTTTTCGAACGTGTCGTCGTAGCACACTCATGAGCCATACGACCCATACTAATATGTTTTTTTGCCTCTCCTGTTATGGGATTTATCTCTACTACCCACCCGTAATGTTCAGGAGGGTTTTCGAAATGATTTTCCCAACCGAATTCACTTTTACGGAAGCTGGTCGTGCCATCTTTATGCACCGTTTCACCATAAAACAAATCATAATTCTCCTCACAAGTCAAAATAGTGTTCCACGGGGTCTTTCCACCAGCGCAATTGCCTAAGGTGCCCATAGTGATATTTTTACCTAAAATTTCCACGTTATTAGCAAAAGGAATTAAGGTTAAAGCCGAAAATCGCCTATTGTAGGGACTCTTTTTTAGGTATTCCCATTGATTTGTTTTTGTATTTTTCTTAATGTGAACAAGGGCACCACCCACAGAATACATTTCTTTTTCTACTTCTTCTTTTGTGGGCGTGTCAGTCATTTTATCTAAGATCATCAATCTATCAGGAGATTCGTGGTTTACCCAGAGGATACCTTCATTGCCATTTTTAGCCAATGGGACAAAATTGATAAAGTCATTATTAAAACCAAAACTATCCTTTTCATTTAAGGGATCTTGCCATTTAATCAATACAGCGTATTTCAGCTCCTTGGTTAAGATGACATTGTCTTCATTCGAAAAGGAAATCCCTTCAAAGTCTATTTCAGATAGCCTAGGATAGTGTTTTAGTTTAGGTAGTTCGGCAGCAAAACTATTGTCTAGAGCGGATACGGCAGTGGTGGCGGAAATAAATTTTAAGAAGGATCGTCGCTCCATATAATTACTTTTATCGAATGGTAAAGATAAAACAATTATTGAAATAAAATTAAAGGAAAGGTGAAATCTGATGATAATTTATAACAATAAGATAAAAATAGAGCTATCTTTGATTGTAAAATAACAACAATGAAAAAATACATTTATACAGCACTTATCATATTATCAAATATTCAACTGTTTTGTCAGGAATTCGAACTGCCAGAAAAATATGAATTCAAAGAAAAACAGGACTATGTAGATTACGAAGAAGATGTCATAAAAGCGATAGACTGGATATTCGCTACACCCATACACTCAAATAAAGAAAAAGAGAAGGCTGTACATGGATTTATAATATCATGGATAACGGGAAGTCCTACAGTAACCGTCGAGATAAAGCCAGAGATAGTAACTTTCATGGAAACCAATCCAGAACTCATGGTCATATTTATGTATGGCTGGACGAAATATGCGATAGAGTATAAGGAAAACAATAAAATACAAGGTAATATGAAAGGAATAGAAGCGGCTATAGATTTCTATAATGCCAATAAAAACGCCCTAGAGAAGGACAAGAATTTAGAAAAGTATATAAAAATCAAGGAACGGGGAGAGCTAGAAGAATATGTAACAAAAGTGGTGAAGTAAAGGAAGATTAGTCCCTATAGCTATCAAAGACGGTCTCTGTGCCTTAATTTAAAGAGAATGAAGATAGAAAAGCACAGACATCTCTTCGTTTATGTCTGCGCTAGATTGGTCAATTGTTGGCTTTGGAGGGCAGTTTACGGGGGATTTACCAAGTGGAGCAGTAACAAAAGCAGCAGATACATTATTCAAAAGATGAAAAGAAATTTAAAATATGAATTAATTCCCTTTGCAATTATTGCAATATTCTTTATAGTCGGATACATATACTATGGAAATAAGGATAAAAAGTTACTAAAGGAGTATATTTTCACAATGGCTAAAATCACAAAGTATGAAGGAGGAGGCAAGGGTATTGGTCACTTCGATTACTTCTTTTTTATTAACAACGAAAAGTATGAAGGAAAATATATTGTAAATTCTGCCAACACAAATCACTATACTGGTAAGTCATTCCAAGTTGTATACAGCCCACAAGACCCGTCAAATAATCAGTTGATTTTGACGAATAAGGATTATGAAAAATTTGGCTTGTCTTATCCTGATACTTTGCCTCCATTGAATTGGCGAGAAATGGGAAGAGAGTAAAATATGAATAGAAAACGAGGGTAATGGGTAATGTATCAAACTGACTGATAAGTTATATTTGAGATTTCAACTGATTGAAATTCAGAAATAAAAATAAGTTTCAGTCGTTTTTATAGGGTGGAGATAAAAATATTGTAATCTTAATTTTGATTGCTATAATTTTGTTTATAGTATTGTCAGGTGGCAACACCTGACAGAGCGAGGGGGCAAGAGGAGAGAAGCTAGCATATGAGTTTGGGCATATAGAGTATTATATACGAAGCTTCTATGAATACTATGATTATTTATTGCCAAAATTTTATGGCAGAAAGATTGAATATAGTACCTACGATGGACACAGCCCCGATGATCCGTCTGGCAAACTAGCAGATTTAAGACAAAGAGAATACAATAATCCTGATTTGAGAAAAAAAATTACTAAGTAATATGTACAAAAGGATTATTCTAACTTTTCTTAATACTTTCCCACTTCTCTTAATATCTCAGGTTGCATATATGGATGGTTGGGATAAAAAAATCGACACTGGTCGTTTAACTCTTTATTCTAGGTTTACCATTGTTTATGATTTATATCGAATGATGGATTTAGGTATTGACAATAAGGAATCAAAATATCTGACAACTATTTACAAATTTTCCGATTGTTTAAATTTAAAAAATGATATTGTAATCATTAAAACTCGAATAGATCTTAGACCAAAATATTTTTTATTAGTAGACAGCAAAACCAAAGAATTTATTGATACAATTGACAATAAATTAGGCCCTTTAGAATATAAAGATTCTATTGATTCATTAAGAGCCGAAAACAATGAATTTCTTAATGTTGGTTTTTACTTTCTAGCTTATGATTTTACTCGGGATAAGTACTATCGCTTAAAAGGTTATCAGAAATTAGATTTGAAGGAGTTTTTTAAACACAATAGACGACTTAAAAAGAATTCTAAACTATATTATGATGATTGTAATAAATTTTTAGACTTGAATAATAATCATCGTATTAGAATCTTATAATATGGTAATGTATCAAATTGACTGATAAGTTATTTTTGTAATTTCAAGTGATTGAAAATCAGCAATAAAAGTAGGATTCAGTCGTTTTTATAAGGTGGAGGCTGGGTAATACCGACGATACATAGTAAATAGTCCCATATTGATTGTCATAATTCAATGTATGTCGGTATTATACCAATACCATTCGGACTATATAAATTTTATAATTGGTATAAGTCTCCGCTTTTTTTATGTCTAAAATCTATTATTTATGGCTACACTCATGACCTCGTGTATCAGATTGACTGATACCCAGAAGTGTCCGTATTGCTCAAGTAAAAGCTTGATTAAAAACGGAAAAACGAAAACTGGCAAGCAAAAGTTTTATTGTAAATCTTGTGGTAAGTATCTTCTTAATTTTTATACTTACAAAGCTTATGATCCCTATTTAAGTCATAATGTATGTGCCTTAATTAAGGAGGGTTGTGGTGTTCGTAATATAGCTAGATTACTTATACCGAACCGAATATTTCTAAGTTCGTTCCTCACTAAGAAAATTCAAGGTCGGCATTATATTTTGTAATGTCTTTCAATAAGGTTAATATAAGATATCTACGAATACTTTCTATAGAAGATTATCTGCAATTTCTGAAAATATCTCCCTCCCTATGCTATTGAGCAATAGCATCTACGAAGTAGATGAAATGATACCGTAAGCGTATTAGTAATAGTCCAATGTCGCATGGCTCATTGCACTAAACAAATACAGCTACGGCATTTACCATAGCAAGGTTTTAAAATGGGTTGGATCATTTAAAACCGCTATTGGTATGAGAATTTTTATTAAGAGAAAGGAGAGGCTCTATTGGATAGTCCTCGCCTATGAAAGAGAATCAAAAAAAATAGTTCGATATGGTATTGGACGAAGAAATTTATCTAAGATACGCATGGTCACAGATAGTTTGGTATTGTCTAAAGCTCGCAAAATTAATACAGATAAATTAAATCTTTATAAAAGTGCACTACCTACCGAACTTCACTCTACTCTTCGATATGGTACTAATCGAATAGAACGCGCCAATTTAACTTTGAGATCAAGATTGAAATGCCTTCAGCACAGGAGGTGAATTACCTCTCAAAATCCTTAAACAACAAACTTGGCTGTATCTCGCTATTGTTTTGGTATTTGCCGCTTTTATAGTGTTCATACTCCCCATCAATACTATGATAGTAAATTTGACAAATTTCCACACCAGGATAAATTCGCAAAGGTTGAATGACAAATATCTCCAAAGTCCAGAAGCCAGAAAAACCGACATCGCCAAAACCGGCAGTGACATGAATAAACATCCCTAATCTACCAATAGAACTTCTACCTTCTAGCATAGGTACGTGTTCTTTGGTTTCGGTATATTCAAGGGTTCTGCCCAGATAGAGTTTGTTGGGTTCTAACAATAAACCGTCTTCAGGAATAAGGAGTTTTGTGGCTTTATTTTCTTTTTTCATGTCCAACTCATAGTTGTCATAAACCATCAGCTCATTATGCAGGCGAAGGTTATAACTATTGGGGTTGAGTTGGGAAGGGCTATACGGCTTAATGATGATATCCCTGCCTATTCTTTTTTCTATTTCTTTTCCACTTAAAATCATTCTTAGATTATTTCATCGTTATCGTCATCAAAGCATTACCCATAGCTGGAATCACGGCGGTCATTTTTCTGGCAAGTTTATATTTAGTGTCAATCCACATGGTCGTAATATCTGTAGCGTTATCAGTATTTATAATCTCCACTTTGCGCATACCATTATCCATACCTAGGCAATTAATCTGAACTAATTTAGCTTTACCAGACATAATATCGGGCATATTACATACGATAGAATATCCGTCGTCAAGTGGCAACCCCGCTATCATTAAATCTTGAATAGAGCCATCATAAATAGTAGCACCATCCCACTTAATGTCAAGTGTTTTTCCCATAAGACTACCAGTACAACTATTTTCTGTAAAGGTAAAAGTAGCATCTTGACCATTCTGTGACATGGTTCTGGTTTTGAGTTTAAAGTCTGGGGAGATAAGAGATTTATCTTTCATCTCACCCATAGGGCTTTTAGATATATCCTCTACTTCGAAATCATTACCTATTTTTTTAATGGATCGAACCATGGTCATAGGTATTTTTTGACCTTGAACCTCTAGCAAAACATCATAGGAAAGGTTGATTTCAATCAGAGGATTCACAATAGGCGGAAGGGTTTTCTCGGCTTTTAAATCTTTTTTTACTTCATACTTTACTTTGGAAACATCAACCGTGAGCTCTTTTAGTTTTTCTCCCACATCTTGAGGCATATCTTTTTGATATGGTGTGCCGATAACTTCGGATAGAAATTTTTCTATGCCAGCATACATGGCTTTGCTATTAAGAGGCTTATAAAAACCATGCCCTTCATCCTTGGCCAATAAATAGTCAACTTTTTTACCCTTATCTCTTAGTGCGATTACGATTTGGTCTGCTTCGGCTTGTTTAACTCTAGGGTCGTTTGCTCCTTGGATTACTAGAAGAGGCTTCACAATTTTATCTACATGAAAAAGCGGACTGGCTTGTCTTATAAGTTTTTTTCCATCTTCAGTAGATGGGTCGCCTACCATTTCATAGAGCATTGCTCTGCCGGCTTCCCAGTATGGAGGAATAGACTCTAGAAGTGTGAAAATATTACTAGGACCTACAATATCGACGCCACAAGCATAAAGATCTGGGGTAAAAGTAATACCAGCTAATGTAGCATAACCTCCATAGCTACCACCCATAATCACTAATTTTTTAGGATCGGCCACTTGATTGGTTATGAGGTGTTTTACGCCCCAGGTAATATCATCTTGCATGAGTTTGCCCCACTGCTTGTCGCCAGCATTGAGAAACTTTTTGCCATAGCCACCGCTGGCGCGGAAGTTGGGCTGAAATACTGCAAAACCACGATTGCAGAGGAACTGAACCTCAGCGCTATATCCCCAGTTATCTCTTGGGCCCTTGGGTCCACCATGTATTAAAGCTATCAAAGGCAGATTTTTTTTGCCACCTTTTGGATAAGATAAATAGCCGTTGATAATAGTTCCATCACTACTAGGATAGCTAATAGGTAACATTTCAACCAATTCAGATTCTATTGCTTTTAATTTCGGTCGAGGACAATACTGAAAGGTGAGCTCACGAGTTTTAGTGTCAAAATAATATACCTCCGGCACATATTTATCTCCATAGGTAGAAATAAGCATTTTGCTATAATCATTGGTGTAACTTGCGTAGCCAATTTCTCTACCCGGAAACTTAGTTTCTAAAAAAGAATGATTTTCTTCCCAGGCTTTATTTTTCCAGTATCGAATTCGTTTATCATTCGTGTATGAAGTATAAATTATTTCTCTGGTATTATCATCGACAAATAGTGAACCAAAGTCTACCTGTCCTTTCGGGTCTTTTTCTATTAACGTCAGTTGTTTTGTTTTTGGATTCATTAGATAGAGCTCAGACAAGTCCAGATCTCCTTTATTTGTCTCAAGATATACTTGGGTGTTGTCCTTGTTCCACATAAGAAATGCTGCGCCTTCTTTCACGTTGGTGCTGTATATTTCTTCTAACTTATTTCCTGCATCTATTCTGTATGTTACAGTATTGCCTTTTTCATCTGTTTTGCTCAGAAGTCTGAGTGTTTCGTCCCAGTCAAAATTGAAGTCAGTGATGCGCTCTTTATTTTCATAGATCATCTCGAGCTGTCCATTGGCGATATTTAATTTATATAAATCATGCCATTTTTTGTCTCTATTATTAATGCCAACGTATAAAATATTAGGGCTTTTTTTGCTGACCATTTGTATATTGGCTGTTATATCTTTCATAGGGGTAAGGTTTCTGGCTTCTGGCAATTTCCCTGCATAAGGATCAATAGCATATATGTTCATATTTTCATCGCCATCGTTGTCGCGCACAAAAAGGATAAATTTGGCATCCTCAGTCCAAAAATACCCATACATAGGTCGCTTTTGATTGGTTAGGGGTATCGCTTTTTCAAAAGGCTCATCAAATTTCTTAATCCATAGGTTCATAATGCCTTCATATTCTTTGAGAAAGGTCACATACTTGCCATCTGGGCTTAATTGACTTCCTGAAATTTCGGGATTGCCAAAGAAAAGTTCGCGATCAATCAGTTTAGCGTTTTGAGAGTTCATAATCGATGAGAAAAATAAAAAAAATAGCAAAAAAATACGATTCATAAAATGATAATTAAGGCAAAAATAATTTAAACACTACAATTAGTAGGTTAAACAAGGTAAAAGTTACAACTAGTTATAGTTACAACAAAAAAATCCCCAAAATAGGGGATTTTAATGATTAATAAAAAGGAGTAATTTTAATATGCTTTAGGGTCAGGGCCATATTGATTTTCGCCAGTATCTCCCTCTTTAACCATAAAATAGATCCATGGAAAAATACCGATGCAACAAAAAACAGTTAATCCGTAAAAAATAACATACAACCAGCCGGTTTTACCTACATCGTGGATTCTACGAACTCCAACAGCTATACTGGGAACCAGTAAGAACAAAGAAAAAAAGCTGCTCATATAACCAATACTCATCGGTATTTCCCTTCCCATTAAAGGGTAACTAAATTTATATGAGGTGCCTAGTAAACTATCTAAAATAGAGAAAACAATTGAAAAAATAATTGAGAAAAGTATAAACATCCAGAATTCTTTCCTTCTGGCTCTTCCTTTGAAATTAGCATAGTTTTTTAAACAGTGAATAAAATAGTTCATAATTTGTTTTTTTTGGTTAAGTAAATTTCCTACTCATCGGCTTTTCGGATACCGCCGCATTTTATGAATGCAAGGCAATATTAAGTTAATTTTAACAAAGGGAAAATTATTTTTTTTGCATGGAAAACGCATATTCAGATACCGCCCGAATTTCTTCCGTAGATAGGATATTTTTATACGGCGCCATAGCCCCTTTGCCATTCGTTACTTGATTGACAATTTCTTCTATGGTTTTCCTAGAGGAGGTTATGTCTTTTGCCCCGCCGAAGCCCAATTTTCCATCCATTCCATGGCAGGATGTACAGCGATCCATATATATGGTCTTTCCGTCGGGTTTAGTAGAAACCTCTTCTTTTTTTTCTAATTTACAGGAAAATATCAATAAAGAAAATATAGAAGGTAAGACAAGCTTAATTGTTAATCTCATATTGTGTGTGTTGGTTTTTATATAAAACATTGATATAATACTCGTGTATAAGGCGGTTGTATAATTCAACTTTGCTAGTGTTTAGAGCAATTTTACCCTCATTGATAGCGAGAATCTTCAATATATTTTTACCTTTTTGCGGAAGCAGTTTAAAAACTGCTTGTTCGTCTGTAAGCATATAGTTGTCTATAACAACAGTTTCATTAAACACTATTTTAACTCGATCACCGTCCACTTTTTGGTTGTCATAGATTTTTAGATAGAGGGTATCTGCACCAGCGTTGATTTCTACCTTGTCATTTTCCCGAACTTGAATAAAATTTGCTTCTTTTTTAATTTTTTGGCTAAGCAAATTAGCCAGTATCGTCTCTTCATCTTTTTCTGATAACAAGATAGGCTTTTTCTCCTCCTTAGGATACAGGTTAAAATTAAAATCACGACAGATGACATTGATATGACCAGAAGGACAATTCAGAGAATCCAAACTCTTAAAAATACCCGCTATGGTGTAAATGTTTTCCAGCAAATGATATACTTTGCCCTGAAAAAAAATAGCACAATCCGATTTATTACGAGCATATTCCCTCAAATAAATTGTTTTCTCTTTAGGTTCAAAATCTCCAGAAATAAGATGGTTCACCATATTTCCATTGACCTCTCTGCTTAGATTGCCCGACACTTGATAGCTAGAGTCAATATGTAAATACAATTCGCAGGGAAGGTTTTTCTTATCACTATACATGATGGAGCCGCTGAAATCATTTTTTTGACCGAATAGTGTATGGCTTAATCCCAAAATAAATAAGAGACCAAAGAGTTTATTCATCTTTTAAATAGCAAATGTCAAATTTAGACAAGAAGGCAGGCACAGGGTTTAATATAGCTCCTTATCTTGAATTTCACTATCATTCAGTTTCACCTTTTTATCAGTCGATTTGCGCATTCGCATATTGAGCATTTCTATGAATAAGGAGAAGATAATACCAAAGTAGAGATAGCCTTTAGGTATGCTATGCACCGCGATAGAGTGCATAATTCTCAAATGAGCCATATGCGCACCTTCGGCTACTAGCATGACTCCTATGAGAATAAGAAAGGATAAGCCTAGAATCTGAATTGTAGGGTGATTGTTGACAAATTCTGATACCGGACCAGCAAATTTCAGCATAATTAAAATAGAAATGATGACTGAGATAATCATAATCTCCATGCCCGTAGCATAGCCGAATCCAACAGGTGGTGGAGCCAAACTCACCAAACCAATAGCGGTCAAGATAGAATCAAAAGAGAAAACCAAATTTAAAAGAGCTATTTGAATAATAGCTTTCGATACAGACGAAGCAGATGATCCGGCACTATGCTCTGCGCCCTCCATTTTTTCATGTATTTCGGTTACAGACTTGTAAAGAAGGAAAAGTCCACCGAAAAAAACGATAAGGCTCTGTCCTGAGATACCTACCTCTATGAAATTATTATTAAAAGAAAGAAAGGGGTTGTTTAGTTTTAGAATCCAAGTCAGCCCAAAAAGCATAATTATTCTAAAAAAAAGTGCTAAAAAAAGACCAATTCTTCGGGCTCTGGGCCTATCGGCTTCTTTCAGCTTGCCAGTGACTATGGATATAAATACGATATTGTCTATACCTAGAATGATTTCTAGAAAAGTTAAAGTAAGAATGGCCATCAAAGAGGCGGTCGAGAAAAGAGAAGTGTCCATTTAGATATTTGAATAAAGGTAGATAGAATAAAAGGCGAAAATAACATAGAAAAACTAAATGCGTGAAGCATAGTGATTTTATAAGCTATATATAAAGCCAAAAAATTCAACGCAATTCACTCCTATAGGCTTATTTTTGAGGTAAAATGAGTTTTTAGACGAACTGACAAAATGGGTAATGCTATGAGTAAGACTCTCAACACATTAATAGTACTTTTTTTGCTTCTGACAAGTTGCAATAACTCGACAAAGGATGACAGGAAAAACTATGTTGAAAGTGAATTGACTTTTTTTGAGTTACGTAATGGTGACTGGCTAACAAATAAATGGATTAGAAAACCAGAAAACCTTTTAGCAATTCATGAGACATTTAAAAAATTTGGGTATTCAAAACTCATTTCCGATAACATGCTTTTTAACAATCCACTTATTATACAAGACATTTATATAAACAAAAAAGGCCGTCAGCTTCTTGACAGTTTAGAACAAACCTTTTACCAAAAAGACATAAAAGAAAAATATTACAGAGAATTTTGGCAAAGACGGAAAGCAGAAAAAAACGACAGCATTGTTTACCAAATTATAAAAGACATAAACTACGCATTTAAATATAAATTAAGTTCTGCTGGACTGTCAATGAACGCTAACAAAAAATTAGTTAATGACTCTTTGTTAAATCTTTTACAGATAGAGTATCGGACAGACAATTTAACTGAAGAACTTGCCATGATTGACTTCCAAACATTAAGACGACTTGGGTTACATCAATCAGCTTACAATTTGCTTTTTGAAACTTACAGATATCAAGACCTCAAATGGAACAAAGACAGTTTAGTGGGGACATTAAAACAATCGAACAAATTTATTTATCCTTGGCTTCAAGACGATACAAAATGACAACAAGAATAAGCACTAGCCCAATTGCGCAGAAATTAGCGCAGCGGTTTCCTATGTTAATCAGTCGCTCGAATAGAAGAAGGGCAAATCAATTATTTTATTTTGAAGAAAGAGTGATTTTGTGATCACCCCCATTTTGCCAGATTCTTTTCAGTATTATGAGGTAATAGTTGTTTAGTAAAATTGAGTGTATCTCTAGACAATTATTACATCAAATTCTCTCCAATAAACTGCAACTTCACTAAGCGAATATCATCTTCTGGTAAATCGTCGTCTATGAAGTTTTCATAGCATTCTTTGATATCCCCTGTTTCATTTTTTTGGAAAAATTCCATCATTTCGTCGATAACCTCATCGTCCAAAATCTCTTTCAGATAGTATTTTATATTGAGTTTAGTGCCATTGAGCACGATGGATTCAAGTTCATTGACTAATTCTGTAAATTTTAAACCCAACTCTTTCGCTATAGTTTCAAGAGAGATTTTTTTATCAATAGCTGCTATGATTTTTACCTTATCGCTGCTTTTATTGACAATGGTTTTGACCATGACATCGTCTGGTCTAATGATGTCGTTCTCTTCTACATAGTCTTGTATAACTCTACAAAATGACTTGGCGTATTTTGCCGCCATAGCCTTTGTGACTCCTGTAATATGCCCAAACTCTTCTTCTGTAATAGGGTATTTCAAACACATTTCTTCGAGAGACGGTGCCTGAATAATCACATAAGGAGGCTTATTGGCTTTTTTAGCCTCCACCTTTCTCACATCGAGCAGAATATTATAGAGTTCTTTATCCATGCTCGAAGTATTATTGCCCGCTAGGACGACATCGCCCTCACTTTCATAATCATGATTGAGTGAGATTTCGATATGAAATGGCTCTTTGATATAGGCTCGACCTTTGTCCGTGAGCTTAAGGGTTCCATACTCCTCCACTTCTCTGTACACCAAGCCGTGAATAACTGTTGTCCTTAAAACCGATGTCCAGTAGTGCTCGTTTTTATCCTTACCCTGTCCGAAAAATGGCATTAAGTCGTGTTTATATGAGGCAACACCATCAGATTTTATTCCCATAGCAATATTCATGATATGTGGCAGGTAGTGCGCCTCAATGCAAGAATTGATAATATTGAGAGATAGAGAAATATCATCTGTAACATCAACTTTTTCTTTTGGTTTTGCGCAGTTGTCGCACATTTTATTTTCTGTGCAGGCAGAGCTATTATATTCTTCACCGAAGTAGTTGAGTAAAAATTTGCGACGACACTCACCAGATTCTATATAAGCAACCGTTTCATCGATTAAAAGCATGCCGCGCTCTCTTTCTGTGACTGTTTTGTCGCTTAACATTTTTTCTACCTTATTGATATCCTTATAGTTAAAATAAGCGATACAGTTTCCTTCAAGTCCGTCTCTACCCGCTCGACCTGTCTCCTGATAATAGTTTTCAAGAGATTTGGCTATATTGTAGTGAATGACATAGCGTATATCCGGTTTATCTATACCCATACCGAACGCTACAGTGGCAACAATAACATGTATGTCTTCATTTAGAAATTGGTCTTGGGTATTGGCTCTAAGCTTGGCTTCTAGTCCAGCATGGTAGGGAGCCGCTTTTATTCCATTTAAGCAAAGGGTTTCGGCTATTTTTTCAGCGGACTTTCTATTTAAAACATAAATAATACCTGTTTTTCCTTCTTGAGTTTTTATAAATTGAATTATGTTTTTAATAGCCCAGTCATCGTTGATTTTATATCTAATTTCATAATAGAGATTTGCCCTATTGAACGAGGATATGAAAAGATTGTGGTTTTTAAGGGAGAGATTTTTTACAATGTCTGCCTGAACCTTAGGTGTAGCCGTAGCAGTAAGAGCCATGATAGGAACAGAATAAGGAATCTTTTTAATGGCATCTTTTATTTTTCTGTACTCGGGTCGGAAATCATGACCCCACTCAGAGATACAGTGCGCTTCGTCTATAGCTATAAACGAGATTTTAAATGACTTTAGAAACTCAATATTATCCGGTTTAGCCAATGTTTCGGGGGCTATATATAGAAGCTTGGTTTTGCCTTCTAATACTTCTTTTTCTACAGCGCGTTTCTGTCCTACATTGAGCGTACTATTATAGAAGTGTGCAATATTCTCATTTTCATTATAATTTCTTACGAGATCTACTTGATTTTTCATCAAGGCTATTAGCGGGGAAATAATGACCGCTGTACCTTCAGAAATAATGCCCGGCAATTGGTAGCAAAGAGATTTGCCGCCACCCGTGGGCATTAGCACAAAGGTGTCTTTACCAGATAAAATAGATTGAATTATTTTTTCCTGCTCACCTTTAAACGTGCTGAAGCCGAAATTCTTTTGCAGAAGTTCAGACAGATTGATTTGAGAAGAGGTATTCGGCGCCATGAGCATCAAATTTCGACTCTAAAGATAATATTTTTTTAACAAACACAAATAAATTATTGTTTAAACAAGAAAAAACATTCCACTATTTTGCAGACAAATAATTTTGCGTAAACCAAAATAGCAACGTGTATATTCTTATTTTAGATACAGCTACTAAGAGATTGTCTGCTTCATTGCTAGATGTTCTTTCCGAACAGACGCTTGCTTATTACAAGGAAACGCAAGACGAAAACAGCCATGCCAGAAAAATAAATATGGTAATACAAGACTTGTTGATTCAGGCAAAAATTGAAATAAAACAACTTTCAGCTATTGCGGTAAACCAGGGTCCGGGCTCATTTACAGGTCTGAGAGTGGGATCATCTACCTCTAAGGGCTTGTGTTTTGCCTTAGATATTCCGCTTATAGCTATTTGCGGTCTTACAGCTTACGTCAAATATTTGTACGAAGTTAAAGCCACCGATGTAACAGATATCTTTGTTTTGATGGATGCGCGGAGAGGCAACTATTTCTATAGTCATTTAAATCAAAGTAGACAATTATCATCAACCCTTTTCAAGCATATCACCGACATCGAAACTGAAATATATTTATCGCGAAACCCTTGGGTATATTATTTAGAAAAGGGGAACGATATAGAGCTAAGCGCAAAAGATTTAACAAAGGCAGTGCTTGAAAAATGGAATAACAAAGATTTTGTCGATATTCGCAGCTTCGAACCAGAGTATATAGTCAATAATTATATTGCTAAAAAATGATATTTGATCCGTTACGACTACAAAAATATAGATTGATTTATCTCAAATTGCGAGCGGTCAGCGGCACTAGTCGATTTTATTTATTGAGTCTTATTAATAATCAAAGCTCATTAAATGTAGGTAAAATAGTGGAACTCACCAATATGGATCAAGCTATTGTTAGTCAACAATTATCGGTATTGAAAAAAGCGGATTTAGTGCAGGTAAAGGCAAAAAAGAAAGAACGGTATTATCAAGTAAATAGAATAGAGATAGAAAAGATGATAGCTCTTTGTGCACGATTAAGAAACGAGGAAGACCTTAAAGCCATTGAATTAAAGAATGCTTATTCAAAAATATTTGAAACGTATAAGTATCTGAAATTACTTTTAAATCCAGTGAGGTTAGCGCTTTTAGAAATTATTGATCGAAATGGACCCGCAAGTGTGAACGAGTTAGCGAACCTTTCTGGTCAATCACAGTCCATCACATCTCAAAACTTGAAACTTTTAGCATCCTTTGATTTTATTTCTAAAAAAGAAGAAGGAAGAAAATCAATATATAATTTAAATTCTTCGAGATTTGAATTCTTAAATAGTATCATAGATAGCTATAGTTAAATACAATTTATACCAATAGCGGTTTTATTTGCTTCTGATTTTTTCTAGCAAAATTTATATCTGCACGAAAATATAGACAGGAGTATAGTAGTATGTTGCTAGATTTCTTTTGTTATAAATCAATACTGATTTAGCTTTGCTATATGAATAGAATTATCTATTTTTTTAGTATTTGCTTTCTTCTTTATATGAACTCTTGTAGCATTTTTAAGAAAAAATCAAAACCTGCTACGCCCAGAGAAACCTCAAGTACAAATAAAAAGAGCCTATTAGAAAAGTATAGCAAAATAATAGGTCAGAGCGTTTATGATGAAGCTTTATACGAATTTATTGAGGAATGGAGGGGTGTACCATATAAGTTTGGAGGAAAGACAAAATCGGGCGTAGACTGCTCTAATTTTAGTTGTACTTTATTGCGAGAGGTTTATCGTTTTCCGCAAACCTATTATTTTCCTTCTGCTAAACTGGCAGAACAGGGAAAAAAAATACAAAAGTCAGAGGCACAAGAAGGCGATTTAGTTTTTTTCTCAATCAATCAAAATTCGAAAATCTCTCATGTAGGGATTTATTTGGCAAATAATAAATTTGTGCATGCTAGTACGAGCCAAGGAGTAATAATAAACTCATTAGAAGAAGAATATTATAAAAAAAGATTCTCTTTTATAGCTAGGATTAGAAAACCGTGAGACAAAGTCCTCCTAAAATCTCCAATACTTTTGCTGAAAAGCGTCTAAGAAAACGGTAAAGCGCACTTGGCCAGATAGGTAGGCATCGCTTTGTGAAGGGTTGCCTCTGATGTCTTCAGGGCTGCCGATTACTCCAGGATATCGAGATTCGGGATTTCTGTTAGATAATGCGATAACCAAATCCGCTTTACTTGGGTCATAGTTATTTCGAAACACCGAAGGATCTACATAAGACTTACTGCTGACATCATCCAGATAGTCGGTAAAGGTATAAGTATAAGTAAAATCTATGCCAATAGAATAAACTCTACCAGGTTCGATAAAGCGTATTCCTAATGATAATGGCAAAATTAGTCCAGTCAAGCTGTATTTTTGACCATAGGGCTTAATACCTTGACCTTCGGTCCCTAATGGCTGTAATTCTATTTCTTCACCCTTATACCATGTTTTGGGGTTAAAACTAAATATACCCAAACCTGCTGCGGCATAAGGGGAAACAACCCAGCTATTATATTCACGGTTGTATGAGGTGCCCCAGGCATCTTCTGTTCTAAAGTGTTCGTAGCGCACATCTATAGATAAAGAGTTAACAGCAGTGTGAAAACTTAAATTGCGAACAAGCCTTGACCACTCTTCGTCATAAATCTCTTTGGATTTATTGTCAGAATCGTAGCCAGACAGGTAGAGGTGATTAAAGTTTGCACCAAGGCTAAATCGATTTAAAAAATTATAACGATAGCTCAAAGAATAAGCCATCTTATAATTTTTGGGATTAAAAGACTCAGTGATAAATGTAAAAGGATGCCTGTTGTGATTAACAATATTCAGGTCGCCAAAATAGTAGGCAAAACCTATGCCTCCACCAAGTTCGTGTGTTTGGCTAAAAAGCGTTATGCTTAATCCGAAAAATAAAATTAAAAATCCTTTCTTCATGTAGATTTTAGAAGACGAAATTAATAAAAAATGTGGAAAAAGCGATTAATAAATGTTTAACTTTAGATAAATCGTGCGGTATGGCTTGATTTAGAATTTTTTAGGTCAGAAACCGATCCTTGGAAAATCAAAGATCCTCCACCTTCCCCACCTTCTGGGCCTAAATCTATAATATAATCCGCATTGCGAATTATATCCATATTGTGCTCTATGACGATAACAGAATGTCCATTCCGCACTAATTTTTCCATAGCGATTAATAGTTTCTGAACATCATAGAAATGCAGACCTGTAGTCGGTTCATCAAAGATGAAAATGTGCTTGGCCATGCCAGTGTTCTTAGCTAAATAACTGGCTAATTTGACACGCTGTGCCTCACCGCCACTAAGGGTAGAACTTGATTGGCCTAATTTTAAGTAGCCAAGACCTATTTCCTCCAAAGGTTTAATTTTTTCTACGATTGATTTATGACCGTGGAAAAATTTTACAGCATCTTCAATGGTCATTTCAAGAACATCAAAAATATTTTTATCTTGATACACGACATCTAAGACGTGTGACTGAAATCGCTTGCCTTTACATTCATCACAGACCAGTTCTACATCTGCTAGAAACTGCATAGATACGACTTGTACGCCATCCCCTTTGCAACTTTCGCATCTACCGCCTACTACATTAAATGAAAAATCTTTAGGCGCAAGTTTAAGTAGTTTTGATGCAGGCAAATTGGCGAATAAATCTCGAATAGCATCATAAGCTTTGACATAGGTAACAGGATTGCTTCGGCTGCTGCGCCCAAGTGGATTTTGGTCAATAAGTTCGACATGTTCTATACTCTTTATATCCCCTTTTATCTCATTGTGAAGACCGGGTTTATATACAGGATTTCCAAGCTTGAGCATTAAAGCTGGATAAAGAATCTTTTTAATCAAAGTGGTTTTTCCTGATCCAGAAACACCTGAAACCACTGTAATGCAATTCAAAGGAATCTTAACATCGATATTTTTTAGATTGTGATGACTAGCACCGATAATCTCAATATATTTTCTAAAACCATGAAAATGTTCTGTTCGTCTGACTTGCTCTATTTGAGTGAGATATTGAGTCGTCAAACTGTTTTTATCGGAAGATAATTTATCAAAATCTCCTTGATAAACCACGCTTCCTCCATGCACGCCAGCTTTAGGGCCAATGTCAATAATATAGTCACTAGCTCGAATAATGTCTTCTTCATGTTCGACGACGATAACAGTGTTGTTTAAATCGCGCAATTTTCTCAAAAAAGTAATTAATCTTTTAGTATCTCGAGGGTGCAAGCCAATAGAAGGCTCATCAAGAATATACATCGAATCCGTTAAATTGCTTCCAAGGGTGCGTGTCAAATTGATTCGTTGGCATTCTCCTCCGCTGAGAGAGTTTGCCAGTCTATTGAGAGAAAGATATCCTAAGCCGACATCATTCATAAAACCTAGTCTATACTCAATTTCAAATAATATTCTCTTGGATATCTCCGTATCGGTGGGACTTAATTTAAGTTTCCCTATAAAATCAATCAGTTCCCAAATAGACATGGACAGCAGCTCTCCAATATGTGTGTTTTGAATTTTAACATTAAAAGCATCTTTACGAATGCGATGACCAGAACACTCTTTGCATAGGCTCTTGCCTCGATATCGAGAATATAGAATTCTGTATTCAATTTTATATAAATTACTCTCGACCATTTTAAAGAAATCATTGATTCCTTTCGTGGACTTATTCCCGTCCCACAATAGTTCTAGTTCTTTTTTTGTCAATAAATGATAGGGTCTATGAATAGGAAAACCATTGGCTTCAGCCTTTTTAATGAAGGCAGTATGATATTCTTTCGATTTTGCTCCTTTCCATGGTGTCACGCATTCTTCGAACAAGGTTCGAGTTTTATCTGGTATGACTAAATCTTCATCAATGCCCAATACATTGCCCATTCCTTCGCAATTTTGGCAAGCGCCATAAGAGTTGTTGAAATTAAAGAATTGAGGACTTGGCAATTCAAAAATGATTCCATCTGCTTCAAAGCGATTATTGAAATGATGAGATATTTTTTGATCAATATTGAACACAATACATTCCCCATGCGTTTCTTCAAAACAAGATTGAATGCTATCTGCGAGTTGTTGGTAGAAATCTTCGTTTGATTCATCCGATAAAGAAAATCTTTGAACTACAACCACAATGGTTTTTTCTTTTTTCCAATCAGACAAAGTCTCTAAAATATCTTCAATTTTTTCAAACGAATTTTTGCGATAAACTCTTTGAAAACCCTTTGATAACAATACGGTTAATTGTTGTTCTATAGATTTATCTAGTTTGATCTCAAATCCCAAAAACCATTTTTCTGATTGGTTTTGTTCTTTTAAAAAATTCACAACGTCTGAAACCTCGTCTTTACTAACTAATTTACCTGATTTAGGAGAATAGGTTTTCCCAATTCGTGCATACAATAGTCGGAGGTAGTCATATATTTCAGTCATTGTACCTACGGTCGATCGATTTGTGGCTCCTGCTACTTTTTGTTCTATCGCTATGGCAGGGCACAATCCTTTTATGTATTCTACATCGGGTTTATTCATCCTTTGCAGAAATTGACGAGCGTAACTTGAGAGGCTTTCGATATATTTTCTTTGACCCTCAGCATAAAGGGTGTCTATTGTGAGCGATGATTTCCCAGATCCAGATACACCGGTTATTACCACCAGTTTATTACGCGGTATAGTAACATCAATATTTTTGAGGTTATGTGTTTTAGCGCCTTTTATCTGAATATCTTGCATAAAATGAAAAACTACAAAGTTATTCAACAAATTGAATTTTAATTTAAAAAACTCACTAAGGAAATTAAGGATGATTGAAAATAATTACAATAAATTAACACAATATTCGTTTTGAAATTAAACTAATTCGAAAAAAAATATATCCTATTGTCATAAAATTGTATTATTTTTGTGATTGTAAAATTTAAAATAAGAAAATTGCCTATGGTTTAGAACCTCTACTCATAAAATTATTTATTCACTTTCTAAAAAACGTTTGAGTATGAGAACCAAGGTAGCAATGCAGGATATTGATCTTATCCACCAATACATTAGCGGAGATGATACCGCCTTTGAAGCACTTTTCTTAAAGCACAAAGACAAAGTTTACACGTCCATTTATATCATAGTTAAAGACCACGAGGTGGCCGATGATATATTTCAAGATACCTTTATAAAAGTCTTGCATAAGCTTAAAGAGGAAAAGTATGCTGAAGAAGGAAAATTTATACCATGGGTTATGCGTATAGCACATAACCTGTGTATGGATCACTTTCGTAAGAATCAAAAGGAAAAAATCGTTGCAAACGATAATCCAGAGTATGATATTTTAGATAATGTCTCCATTGAGGAATCATACAAGGAAGATCAGATTATAAGCGATGAAGAATCTATTGATATATCAAAATACCTTGAACTATTGCCCGATGAACAACGAGAAATAATAGTATTTCGACATTATTATGATTATAGCTTTAAAGAAATAGCCGATATGACGGGTACGAATATCAATACCGCTCTTGGTCGTATGCGTTATGCATTAATTAATTTGCGCAAGCTAATTAAGAAAGGGAAGTAGCGCTATTAATTATATTGATAGGCAGTAGTCCTAAACAATTTTTTGACTAACAATTTTTAATTTAAAT
The DNA here is from genome assembly GCA_016787225.1 of Chitinophagales bacterium. Taxonomy (NCBI): domain Bacteria; kingdom Pseudomonadati; phylum Bacteroidota; class Chitinophagia; order Chitinophagales; species Chitinophagales bacterium. Next base: position 143,879 of record JAEUUY010000006.1, on the reverse strand, counting down.
AGCTTTGGCTATTTATGAACCAGCACCCTTTAAGCCAATTTGACTATCCAATAAATGAAACTAATATCGGCAGGCATCCTGCTGAACCTAGAGATGAGGCAAACTTATTCGTATATAACACGAAGACAGATGAGGTGATTTTTGATAAATTTTATAACCTCACCGAGTACTTACCAGAAAATAGTTTGATGGTGATGAATAATACTGGGGTCATTCCCGCTAGAGTTTTTTTCATAAAGGACACGGGTGGAAAAGTTGAAGGATTAGTTTTACTCAATGAAGGAATACAAGCCGATGGGACAATAGCTACCATCGTAAATAAAAAAGTAATTCCAGGCAGAGTGCTTATACTTGAGAATTACGAATTCGAGATAGTGAGGCAGAATCAACAGTATTTTTATTTAAAACCAAAATTTAATGTTGAGCTATTGCCAGAATTGCTAGTAAAATATGGCACTACGCCTACACCAAAATATCTTGGCAAATTAGATATGGATGAAAACACACTAAGAAATCGTTATCAAACTATCTATGCTAATGAAATGAAATCTGTGGCAGCACCTACGGCATCATTGCATTTTACACAGAGAGTATTCGACAAAATGATAAAAAAGAATATAGAAAAAGCAGAAGTGACTTTGCATGTGGGTATGGGCACATTTGCTGAGGTATCGGAAGAAAATATTACAAATAGAAAACTACACACAGAACCTATTTCTATCCCAGAAACCACTATAGTCAAAATAAGACAAGCTAAAGATAAAAGGCGTCCAGTAATTGCCGTTGGGACAACTGCCATAAGAACGCTCGAATCTCAACAAGAATCATTATTAGACGTAGATTATAGCAGTAATATTTTAACTAGCACCGATCTCTTCATCATGCCAGGCTTTCAGTTTAAAATAGCGGATATATTAATTACAAATTTTCATGTGCCAAAGTCGAGCCTTATGGCTCTGGTGCAGGCGTTTTTAGAGCAAAAAAAAGCAAAAAGTGACCTTGTAAGCCTATATAAAATAGCTTTGGAAAATGATTTTAAATTTTATTCGTTTGGGGATAGCATGCTCATACTTTAACCATTACCATCTCCCTATATTCAGTAAATATTCTGTTTTTGTGAGATTCATAGCTCCAATGTTTCCCTTATGAATATGATAGGTCCACCATATATTAAAGTAGACGGAAAAAAGAAAGTACAAGACAAAGACTATTTTAGTGTAAGTTTTTTGTAATGACTTTTCTATTAATGTGGCTAAAGGAAACGCCAATAAAGGAAAATACTGAATCATGGCGCGACCGGAGTACCACCCATAGTCTACACCATCCCAAGCCGCTATAATGTAGTGAGAAATAAATATGAGGGCAAGAATTGTCCATCGCTCTCTCCCATTACGAACATAATATAGCAATCCTATATATGCTAATATCATACTAGGGCTATATGCGAGAAAACCAGATTTCGGGCTAAAGAAGTATGAAAAAAAGTGTGGTCTTAGCCAAGAAAAACCTTGATTCTGATAAGGATAAACCACCCATTCTCCAAGAACATATTGCCAATAGCTCATTTGCAATGCAGCAAATAATATGAAGGGAATAATAGCTATAAGTACCCATTTTATTTTTGAAATCCAGAACGAAACTCGATGTTTAAAGTCGGTAAGATTATTTACACCCCACAATAAGGGGATGAGAATACAAATGATATCTGTCGGTCGGATAATAGTGGCAAAGCCACATAAAATAGAAAGGGATATACATTTGTAAAAACTAGGAGATGCATAAAAATTTATAGATAGATAAATGATTAAAGTGTATAAAAAGAATAAAAATGGATTCGCCTGTGCTTGGTCAATAGAGAGGTAGTTGAGAAGAGGGCTGCCAGCAAGAGTAAAAACTAATAAAATCCCCGTTGTCTTATCACTAAAATATTGTAATAAGATTTTTCTTAAAAATAATAGCGCTATCAGAGAATAGCAAAACATACCTAAGCCTATGCATACCTGATAAGGGTAGGAAAAGCCATCAGATGGATATAACTGAGAGCAAACGTTATAGATATGAGCTAAGAAAAAAAATGGAGCCATGGCAATTGCTTGACCATAGGTATATTGCATAATTCGGCCAGTAGTATGGTTGTATAAGCGAGCTTGTTCAAAATGGGGTGTAGGAGAGTATTTTTCACCTATTTCAGTTTGAAATTTACACTCTTTTAAATCGCCATAAATAAAAATTGCAGGTAAATACATATAGTAACCTGATACATCCCACGACAAGGTTGCTTCGCTACCGCCTTTGTTCCATTTTGGATAAAAAAAAGAACCAGTATAAAACATTATGAGATAGCATAATGTGAGACATATTAGTGAAAACCGATGGTTTATTTGATTAAATCTAACCATTCTAATTGTATGTTTTCAGTTAACTCACTTTTATAAAAATCAGATAATGCCTTTGATTTTACACCATAATTTTCCTCCTTGATGGGCTCTAAAATTTCTTTTGCCTTTTGAGAGCGAGGCCCCCAGCGAAATACTTCCGTTTGATTCTCATCGAGCGCAAAAACTATGGGAATAGATTTGGAACCATTAGTGAGAAAGAGATTCATTAAGTCTTCATTTTTATCTCTTGGATATATTTTTATTTCAATATCGGGTTTTATTATAGTTATGCCTCGCAGTAATGGCAAAATAATGCAAGCATCTAAACACCAAGGCTCGGTTATGAGATGAATGCTTGAAAAAACAGATTTTTGAATGGCATTGAAAAACTTTTTGTTTATAGTAATATTAGATTGAATATAGCTACCCAGCTGATTATTCTTTTCTATGTATGGATGCATATCCACGGCATATTCTTTATTATCTTTATCATGAATCACATGGCGAATGATCGTTTCATATTCGCTTAATGATAAGGCTCGAGAATTTTCTAATACAGATGCTAACATACCATTTGAATTTTATCAGAGGAAATTAAATCTTGTTGGTGGAAGGCACGAAATAGCTGAATAACCGCCACTACATCGTTTTGACAGTACTCGACGATTCTATTTATATCATTCTCATACCAATATACACGACCTACTTGGCTACCATCTATATCTGCTTTAGGAGTAGGAATATTAAAAATGGTAGTGAGTGTTTCTAAGGAAGTATAATTTTTATAGTCGCCAAACTTCCACAACTGAAGCGTATCAATCAGTTCTACCTCCCAAGGTTTCTTATCTTGAAAATCAAGAAGACTTGGTATAGAAATTCTATTGATAAGAAATCTACGACATAGATATGGGATATCGAATTCTTTGATATTATGGCCGCAGAACACATAGTTCTTTTTCAAATTATTGCAGAAAGTTTTAAAATCTTCCAGCAGTATTTTTTCATTTTCTCCAGCAAATGATTTAATTCGATAAGCATCGCTCGCCTTATTGTAGTATCCAATAGAGATGCAAATTATTTTACCATACTCAGCAAAGATAGCAGCTTTGGATTCGTAGGAAGCTTCTAGGCTAAGGGAATTTAAATATTCATTTTTCTCATATTTTTTCTCCCAAATTTTTCGAACTTCAATGGGAGCATCTTCAAATTTTTTATATTGAGATACAGTCTCAATATCTATAAATAGTATGTTGTCCGATTTCATGGTTTTCAATTTAGAATAAAAATAGCAATTTCGAATACAAGCTTATAGATATTTTTTTGGCCACCACTTTTTAAGCAATTGCAGTATTTCGTTTTCACGAGGATTTTTATTAGGATGATAAATTACCTCATTCTTGATTTTTTCGGGGAGAAAGTCTTGCTCAATAAAATTTCCTTCATAGTTATGGGCATATTGATAATTCTTTCCATAGTCGAGTTCTTTCATAAGTTTTGAGGGTGCGTTTCTCAGATGCAATGGGACAGGAAGATCTCCAGTTTCTCTTATCAATTTTTGTGCAGCCTTCAGAGCCATATAGGATGCATTGCTCTTAATCGAAGTGGCAAGATATACAACAGTATGTGCAAGATTGATACTGCATTCCGGGTAACCTATTTTAGTCACTGCTTCGAAACATGCATTCGCAAGTAATAGCGCATTAGGATTAGCCATGCCGATATCCTCAGAAGCAAATATAATCATACGACGAGCTATAAATTTGGGGTCTTCTCCTCCATCGATCATTCGGGTCATCCAATAAACAGCTGCATTAGGATCAGAACCACGCATAGACTTAATAAAAGCGCTTATGATGTCGTAATGAAACTCGCCATTTTTATCGTATTTGGCACTATTGCCCTGTGCTAATCTTTCAACCAATTCATTGGAAATAATAATCTTCCCACTATCGGCGCTTTGAAACATAAGCTCGATAAGACCTAGTAATTTTCTAGCATCACCACCAGAGTGTCTTAGCAGAGCATCCCATTCTTTTACGATAATTTCTTTTTGTGATAGCAGTATATCTCTTGTTATGGCGTTTAAGGCAATGGCCTTTAATGCATCGATACCCAATTCTTCTAACACATAGGTTTTACAACGACTCAGAAGTGCTCGATTCACCTCAAACGACGGATTTTCTGTCGTAGCTCCTATTAGTAAAATTCGACCTTCTTCTACTGCTTTTAATAATGAATCTTGTTGCGATTTATTGAAGCGATGAATTTCATCAATAAACAAAAGCACCTTCCCTAACTCATAACTTTTATCAATAACGTCTCTTATATCTTTAACTCCGGCGCTTATCGCTGATAGGGAATAAAATGGCAATTCTAACTCATGAGATATTAAATAAGCGAGAGTTGTTTTTCCCACGCCAGGATTTCCCCAAAAAATAAGTGAGGGACAATTTTTTTGTTTTAAAAACCCACTAAGTACACCTGTTTCGGAAATAAGCTTTTCCTGACCGATATAGTCTTCTAGTCTATTCGGACGCATGCGTTCAGCTAAGGGTGGTATTATTTCTTTACTTTTTTCCATTTTGCAATAAGGAGGGGTAAAAATACAGAGAACAAGATCAAAATGACGCCAGTATAAAATTGTAAATTAAATCCTTCGTGCTCCTGAAACAAAATGGCAGCGAAAATCAAACCATATATAGGTTCTAGATTGACAGTTAGCGTAATTATGAAAGGCTCCAGTTTTTTTAACGCATAGATAGAAAGTAAAAAAGGGACATTAGTGCAGATAAAACTAAGAATTAGTATATAAAAAACATCTGAGGAAGGAATTTTTTGAAGAAAACCAAAACTGGAAAAGAAAAATATGTATAGAAATAAACATAAACCTCCAGAGAGCATTTCTATAAAGGACAAAACTCCTGGTTCGGTATCATTCGACATTTTGCCATTCATTATAGTGAAGACTGAGGCCAATAGACTTGATAAAACCCCATAAAAAATAGCCCATTCATAGCGACTGGGAGTGTCTAGACTGAATTCTTGAATCTTGTTCCCATTAGCAATAAAACACATGCCAACAATAGCGATGACACTTATCAATATTTTTTGGAGAGAAATGGTTTTTGAAATTCTGGCAACATATTCTAACCAAATAACAAACATAGGACTTATACCTAGACAAACTAAGGCAATGGATGAAGAATTATATTCTTTAATAGATTGGTAAAAACATAACCAATGTAAACAGATAATAGCTCCGATGCCAATGAGTTTTATAAACTGATAGCGTGTAAGTTTTTTCAAATGAACTCTTGTCATGGGCAATATCAAAAAACCGAAGGCCGCTAGAAACATTCGAATAAAAACTAGTCTCAGCGTATCCATAGAGATTAATTTTCCAAGGATAGCGGTAAACCCCCACAAGAAAACAGCTAAGTGGATTTGAAATACAGGATGATAAAATATTCGAAGATTCACGCTAGAGTTATAATTTTGTAAAAGTATAAAAAACCAACCTATGAATCGCAAACAGTTTATTACAACACTAGGACTAGGCGCAGCAGCTATGCCTGGCCTATTAGAGGCAGAAATAAAACTAAAAACTAGGGCGAATACTTTTCCTACCAAAGACTGGGAACAAATAAGGAAACAATTTCCAGTGCTTAAAAAGCGCACCTATATGAATAATGGCACTATGGGAATAACCCCCATACCCGTATTAAAGGCTTTAGAAGAGGCATTCGAATATGTGGCAAATGAGGGGTATTATTCATCAGATGTAGAAAGTTTAAGAAAGCGATTAGCACCAATAGTAGGAGCAGACTATACCACATTAGCGATAACCAAGAATGTCACAGAAGGAATCAACATAGCATGCTGGGGACAAGAACTAAAGGCAGGAGATGAAGTATTGATGACGAAACATGAACATGTAGGAGGCTGCACAGCTTGGTTATATCGGGCGAAAACAGAAGGGATAAAAATAAGGACCTTTGAGTTGGGCAAAACGGCGGAAGCTACACTAATCAATTTTAAAAAAGCAATATCCCCTAAAACAAAAGTGATTGCGGTTCCGCATATTCCCTGCACCATAGGTCAAATTTTGCCCGTAAAGGAAATGTGTGCCGAGGCAAGAAGGCTAAATATCACTTCCATTATAGATGGTGCGCACCCTTTAGGGATGTTGAAATTCAATATATCAGAAATCGACTGTGATTACTATGCAGGCTGTCTTCACAAATGGCTTTTAGCGCCATTAGGGTTGGGATTTGTTTATATCAGAAAAGAGAAATTAGAACAGACCAAGGTTCACAATGTGGGGGCTTATAGCGTCCCGAATTTCGATATGACAGCCAATAACTTGACATCTGAAGATCTAGTTCCAACGGCTCAAAGATTTAGTACGGGAACATTCTGTGCTCCCCTATATGCTGCCGCAGAAACTGCTATTGATTGGTACCAAGCTATAGGTATAGAACGAATCGAAAAGCGAGTAAAAGAACTATCACTTTTTACGCAAGAAGAGTTAGAAAAGTTTAAAAATCATATTGAAATATTATCACCTAAAGAAGATGTTTCACGAGGTGCGCAGACTACCTTTCAATTCAAGAATAAAAACGGACCAGATTTCCTCAAATTCGCTTCATCGACTAAAGATGCATTTGTTTTAAGGCATGTTCATGAAGCAAAATTAGACGCCATAAGAGTTTCAACGCACTATTATAACGATTTTAGCCAAATAGAACGACTAATGGGATGTATAGCTGAGTATATAAAAAAATAACCACAAACCTCTCCTTTTATGACTAGAAAGGTTTGTGGTATAATGAAATCAGCCTAATTAATCGCTATTTCCTTGGTTACCTTTACTGCTTTTTCCTTTTTCGGAAGCAATATTTTGAGTTCGCCGTTTTCGTATTTGGCATCGATCTGATCGGTCTCTACCGTATCGGGAATAGTAAATGAACGCGAAAAAGAACTGTAGCTATACTCTCTACGAGTAAATTTACCTTCTTCTTTTTCTTCTTTTTCGGATTTCTGCTCTGAAGATATAGTCAGCACATTATGATTAAGCGCTATTTTAAAATCTTCTTTTTTGAGACCAGGAGCTGCTATACTCACAGTAAAATCTTTCTCGTTATCTTTGATGTTCACTGCTGGTATAGATGTACCAACTGCTACTTTATCAAAATAACTGTCATCAAACCAATCTTTGAAAAAGGAGTTAAAACTTGGTGTCATTTTGTTGTCGTTTTGCCATTTTAAGAGTGTCATAATTTTTAAATTTTAATTGTTAATGAAATATTTCTAGCATCACCATTAACCGGTATCAAGTGAATACAATATTTTAACTTTCAACTGTTATACCACATCCCAATAAGTCATTTTTGCTGACGCTAAGTCATGGTTGATAAGACATTAAGGCATTGATAACCAATAAACACCTGAATTTTCTGTCATAATTTCCATTTGAACCCCAAAAATTCTAAGCTACAATAATTTAGTCTCTTTAGGTTTATTTACTATATTTGTAAACTACAGGCGATTTTAACCAATGAATCAAGCAATGCATACGAAGAAGTTATTTGAGAAGTGTTATAATTTCACACGGGCAGATGAAGTAAAGAAGGCAGGAATATATCCTTATTTTAACCCAATAGAAGATAGCGAAGGCCCTTTGGTTCATATGAACGGCAAACAGGTCGTCATGGCTGGGTCTAATAATTATTTGGGATTAACCTCGCACCCGAAAGTGAAAGAAGCTGCCATAGCCGCCATCAATAAATATGGTACAAGCTGTTCGGGGTCTCGATATTTGACAGGAACGATAGATTTACATAACGAGCTAGAGACTAAGCTTGCAAAATTTGTTGGAAAAGAAGCGGCTCTTTTATTTAGTACAGGCTATCAGGCTGGACAGGGCGTTATAGCGCCATTAGTAGGAAGACACGATTATATTATCAGTGACAAGGATAATCACGCCTCTATTCAGACTTCTAATATGCTAGCCAAAGGAACTTTTGGCACTGAAATACTCCGTTACCACCACAACGACATGGTAGACCTTGAAAAGCGTCTCAATCAGATCAAGGATAAAGATGTCGCTAAATTTATTGTCACGGATGGTGTATTTTCTACCTTCGGCGATATTCCAGACTTGCCTAAAATAGTGGAACTCGCCAAAGCCCATGGTGCGCAACTTTTAGTGGACGATGCGCATGCCTTTGGTGTAATAGGCAAGGGTGGACGTGGTACAGCGAGCGAATTTGGACTGGACAATGAGGTTGATTTGATTGTATGTACATTTTCTAAAACATTGGCTTCACTCGGAGGCTTTGTAGCTGGCGAGGAGCGTGTTATCAATTATTTAAAACATCATTCTCCGGCGTTGATATTTAGTGCTTCGCCTACACCTGCTTCGGTAGCAGCGGCGCTTGCAGCACTGGATATTTTGATAGAGCAGCCTGAGCTCGTGAAGCAACTCAATGACAACGCCGATTATGTAAGACAAGGTCTTATAGGTATGGGTTATAATGTATTTCCATCGCGCACTGCGATTGTCTCTATCATCATTGGCAATGATGTCAAGGGATTTGAATTATGGAAAGGTCTCTATGATGCAGGTGTATTCGTCAATGTATTCGTGCCACCTGCCGCCCCTCCAGGCATGTCTATGATGCGCAATAGCTTTATGGCTAGCCATCGTAAAGAACATCTTGATGTGATATTGGATAAATATCAGGAGATAGGAAAGCGATTAGAGATTATTTAAATTTAATAACATGTTTGAAAAGAAAATTTTTTCTGGAATTGTGTCTGTATTCCTCTGCACTGCTTTATGGGCAGGTGATGGAGACACTACCAAAATCAATTTTTTCAAAAAATATGACCTTCAGCAGTGGAAAGGCAGCTGGCACCACAAGAAATTAGATTATCTAGACCCAAATAAAAATTTTAAACGAGCTTATCTAGTTCTAGAGTTAGGCTGTGCCAGCTATGGATGCTGCGTATGGGATTATGGCTTTCATGCCTATATCGGCAAGCCACTGGAAGGACATGACACCTTAAAATTTAGCAAAAAAGACACAGTAACATGGAATTCTGTAACGGTGGTTTTAGACTCTCTATGGATTACGCGAAAAACCAGTAATGTAGAAGTGGCAAGCCTCATTACGCCTTATGGCACCTATATGCGTGCAGGTTCTAACGGATTTACTAATAACTGGACACATCCTTATATCTTCGATGTCACTGATTACCTTCCTTTGATGAAAGATAGTTTTGCTCTAGTTATCGAGTCTGGTGGCTATGATGGCAAAAAGGGCTTCAACCTTACGGCTGATTTGATATTGATAGAAGGGAATATTCCGAATGCTCCCAAGCGGGTTATCAACGCTTATTACAAAGGAGTTAGTTATAAAAATGAAGTACAAATAGACACAGTAATCAAGCCATATAAATTTAAGCTATCTAGTGACGAAAAGCAAGCAAAATTTCGCACTATTGTGACTGGACACAATCAGGACGGAGAGTTTAGTCCTATCGAATATTATGTGGTAATTAATGGACAAGAAGTATTTTCAAAACGACTTTGGCGTAATGACTGCGACAAAACACATGTTCAGCCGCAAGGGGGTACATGGATTTTTAGTCGATGTAATTGGTGCCCTGGAGAAAAGGTTATTGATTTTGAAATAGACCTGACCCCAAATTTAAAATTTGCGGATAGCAATGAAATTAAAATTTCATTTCGAAATATGGAAACGACAAGCTCTAACATCCAAGCTAGCTATGCCATAGCCGGGAATATTATCACCTTTACCAATAAAAGTCCGTCAGACCTTTCTATCATAGATGTCATAGCACCGAGCAAGGATAAAACGTATTTTCTGCATAATCCATTATGCCAAGGACCAATTGTGAAAATTAGAAATGAAGGAACTAAGACAGCGAAGGAAGCCTATATTGATTACTGGGTAGATGGCAATAATAAGACAACATATGTATGGAAAGGAAATTTGCGACCTGAGCAAACTGAAATTGTGAATTTACCAGCGTTTCCATGGACGAATGTCAATTATTCTTCGCCAATATTTTTCGCAGCATTGCAAAAAACGACAGACAATATGGTTGTTTGGAATGATACTATTACCTCAAAGTTTGATATTCCCACCGTTTTTTCAGCACAGAAATTGAAATTTGAAATTAAAACCACCAATGATAATAAAGTCAATACGCTGAAGGTATATGACGAACTGAACCAAGAAGTCATGTCTAAAACTTATAACGGAGATAATAAAACCTATTCGGATACCATAACATTGCCTGATGGCTGTTATCGAATGGAATTGGTGGACTATGATGATAGACTAGAATGTGGCGATGGTCTCAATTTTTGGTGGTCCACGCAACAGCTATCAAAATCTTCTGGAAGTTTTACCATACGCAATGCGAATTCTAATGCTGTTTTGAAGACCTTCAATGCAGACTTTGGTGGAAAAATTAGCTTCCAGTTTACTTTAAATAATCTCAAAATAGGAGAGTATACAACTAAATCCAATTATGATTATCGGGCATTTAAATTTCCCGATATTATCAAAACTCAAATAGCAGCAGCCAGCGATGATTTTTCTTGGCATTTGAGTCCCAACCCTTCCTCGACTGGTATGCTGAGAATAGAGACAACCGCTGTGGGGCAGGCTATTTTGGGAGTTAAAGTCTTTAACCTAAACGGACAAATAGTTTATAACAGAGAAAAAACAGGAATTTCACCGAATGAAGAGTTGAACTTAAGTCATCTACCTAAAGGAACATATATCGTTCGAGTCAATATCAATGGGAGAGAAGATGAAAAGAAGTGGATATATAGATAAGATATTATTCATAGTTTTTCTATCTTTCTTTTCTTGTGCCATACAAGCTGCAAAAGACACGACCAAAATCATTTTCTTTCAAGACTCTAATATCCAGCAATTTCGTGGAGTCGAATGGCATCGGATAGCTCAAAAAATTCCAAAAGGAAATTATATCAAAGCTATACTGCAAGTGGATTTGGGGTGTGCCACCTATGGTTGTTGTGCTTGGGACTATACCTATCGCGGCTTTTTCTCAAAAAAATTAAACGATACGAGCTTTCAGGATATCGAAGTAGCGCGACTCATTACGCCATATAGCTCGTTTATGCGCAAAGGTAGATATGGCTATGATTCTACCTGGGTACATCCCTATGTTTATGATGTCACGGACTATTTACCTTTACTTAAAAATGATTCTATTTTCTACAGCGCCCTCACCGGTGGCTGGGACGACAAAGGAAAGTTTGGATTTAAACATACCGTAACGCTATATCTTATCAAAGGCGATACGCTGCGCAATCCAGTGCGAGTTATTCCTGCGTTTCAAGACAACTATCGCTACTATGATTCAGCGCAAATGGATAGTGTTATTCAGCCTTTTAAGTTCAGATTAAGAAAAGGAGAAAACTACGCAAAACTGCGAACTATAGTTACTGGACATGACCAAGAAGGCGAATTTTCGCCAATATATTTCTATGTGAAACTGAATGGAAAGCAGATTTATGAGAAGCGATTATGGAAAACCGATTGTGACAAAAACCCAATACAGCCGCAATCTGGCACTTGGATATTTTCACGCACAAACTGGTGTCCGGGTGAGAAGGTGAATGAAATAGAAGTGCATTTGCCGAATGTATCTAGCAATGAAGACAATGAAATAGAAATTGTTTTTGGTAAAATACAGACTGAAAGTAAAAAAATTAATGCGCTCTATTCCGTAGAATCGCATATCATAACCTATGGATACAAAGATTCCTTTGATGTATCGCTGGTTGATATTGTATCTCCAAGCACAAATCCAAACTATCGAATGTATAATCCGTCGTGTTCGGAAGTCAGGTTCAATGTGAGAAATGAAGGAACAGAGGAAGCGAATAAAATAGTAGTTGTGGGTGAAGATAATCAAGGTTTAGAATTTAGAGCCAATTATGACATTAGTCTATTACCTTATCATTCAGAACAATTGACTTTCTCATTGGTGCGTCCAATTACTTATCTAAAGTTAATTCTTGAAGAGAATAAACAAAACAAGAATAGAACTAATGATATATTATTATCTAATGGAAGGGAAGCATCTATTTTGCATGCAACAAACATAGTCTTTGAAATAACAACTACGAACGATAGCTCCAATAATGTGCTCGTTTTGCGAAATGCAGGAGGTGATACAATTCTTAATAGGAGGTATTTCAATAATAATACAACTTATAGAGACACCTTTCATTTAGCTCCAAATTGTTATCATTTAGAGCTTTTCGATTACGACAAAAACTATGAATGTGGCGATGGGTTGAGCTTTTGGTATTCTAGCCGCGTGATGAAAAAGACATCCGGTATTTTTAAAATCTATGACGCCAGCTCAGGTAGATTGTTGAAAGTATTTAATCCAGACTTTGGAGGTAAAATTAACTATGAGTTTCGAGTAGAATAGATTAACTGAAGTTTGTTAAGTAGATAAAAAACTAGCCATGTAATCATCAAATTTTTTATAGTTTTATCCGTTTAGAAAGAGACGAAAACCTATGATACGATATATCCTAACCATAAGCATCGCCATTTGTTTAAACTATTTACAATCGCAGAATGTGCGAATTTATGGCAACGTAATTGATGATGTCGACTATAGTACTGTGATACTCTCACCATCTGTGGCTTCCAAACTTTTAGACTCGAAAATAGAAACCTCTCCTAAGAAGGGCTATTTTGAATTTAACATTATTGTTCCTAACGCCTGCTTTTATAGATTATATTATAAATCGAAAAGGATAAATCTTTTCGTAAAGCCAGGAGCCAATATACAAATGACGATTGAAAATGCAAAAGAACAGAATTTCGTTATATTCTATGAAAACTTAGTGCAAGAGAATACAATGTTGCAATTAGAAACCACTCCGTACCTAGGTAATAAAAGTGATCGGCAATTATTTCGAAGTGCTGCTCAACAAGGAATCGAGTCTTATTTTAAGGAGGTGGACCAGCTAAAGAAAGCAAGACAAATAGAGTGGGATGCTATGACAGAAGAAGTTAATCTCGATGCTGACTTTATAGATTTATATCAGCGAAATTATATCGAAATGGCTTCATATTTATATAAATATTATTATCCCAAATATCTAGGATATTCTCAGGATTCTTTTGTAGTCAGCGAGGAGAACTATTTAGGATTTTATAAAGATATGCCGAATTCTTATGAATACTATTTTTGTCCATTATATTTTGAGAACAAAATGAATATCATAAAGGGTAAGGTAAATGTGAACAATAAGTCAAAAATTCTAAAAAATAGCATGGATGATCTAGAGCTCTTTAAAGGCTATATAGGTGAGGCAGGTTTAGTAAAAGAAGATTACGTAAGAGGTATACTTATCGAAAATCTTATAGGAGAATGGGTTAATAGTTTTGGAAGAACCTCGGATCTAAAAGAAGAAGTTGTAAAGTACATAGAACAAGTAGAGGATGTTGATAGGAAGAATAGTTTGAAGAAGCGACTGGTCAATCTGGCTCAGTATGAAACAGGGCAACCTGCGCCAAATTTTAGTTTTGAAGATTATTCTGAAAACAAAAGAAATTCAAGGGAACTGCTGGGCAAGATAGTTTATGTAATCGTATGGTCAAGTACAAATCCTCAAAGTATGAGCGAATGGACAGCTATTAAAGAAGTTTACGCTAAGTATAAAGATAATCAAGAATTAGTTTTCTTATTTTTGTCTATAGATGATAGTAAAGAAGCTTGGGGAAAAACCATTCGTGAACAAAAGTTATTTGAAGAAATACATGCTATCTCTTTTCCACACGGATATAATTCAGATTTTGCAAGAAAATATGCCATCCAATCCTTACCTTCATCTATTTTAATAGATAAAAGCGGAAATATAATTTCGAATAGAGTACCTAGACCAAGTCAACCTGAGAAACTCATTCCATTATTGAATAAACTTCTTGGTTTGTAGACTTAATTGAGCTTACATTTCCCACTGAATATAGTGTATTTGACTGCCTTGATCCTTATGAAGTCGTTCATAATAGGTTTGTACACGTAAGATATCGTCTATTTTTTTATCGCCACCATAAATATTCTCAATACAGCGATTGATTTTTTCACTGCGACCATCCAATACACCTGTAGCATAACGAAACAAAGGAAAATTATCTGTCTTGAGATGAAAGATTATTTTCTTACCATTCAATAAAGTTTTATAATAATTTAAAAACTTGGGAGATATTAAACGATTGCCTCTATCTGAAAAGCTAGGAAATGGATCTGGAAAGGTAATCCATACCTCGTCTATTTCTTCTCCATTAATGAATTCGTGAAGTAGCTCGATACGTGTTCTCAAAAAGCAAACATTGGTGAGATTTTTTCCCAAAGCTATTTTAGCACCATTATGTATTCGATTTCCCTTAATATCTACCCCAATAAAATTTTTATTGGGAAACATTTCTCCTAAAGCTACAGAATATTCTCCTTTGCCACAAGCAAGCTCTAAAACTAAGGGATTATTATTGCCGAAATGCTGTGTTTTCCATTTTCCTCGCGGATTATCTTCTTGATTATTTCGAATTAAATTAGGCTGTGTAAACGAAAAATTTTCATACACATTGGGCATCGATTTTAAGGCCTCAAATTTTTGGAGCTTATTTAAACTCATAATAAAAGAAATGATTATTCAGAGACTTTAATTCTTCTTTTAATGGAAGTATCCGCTTCTGTATTTTTCATTAGAGATTTATATAAATCTGACATATTGCTTTTATCCAGATTTGTTGCTGGTACTTTTGTAGATGCGTTATTCGCTGGTGGTGCTTTCAATATCACGACTCTCGGCTTTTGGGGCTCTCGGGGTATTTGTTTAGGTATTTCTTTTATTTCTTCAACGGTGGATGAATTGCTAATAGGTATTTGTTTAGGTGCAATAGCAGATGGAGATTCCGTTTTTATTGGAACGTTATTCCCTTCAGTTTTAGCATTATTTTCGTTTGCGGATTTCGAATCAACAATCGCAGGTATGCTAGTTTTAGGCACAACTGCAGGCTTAGCATTAAGATTTTCTCTGGTTGCTGGTATAGTTTTAGGTACAGATTTAACTTTGAGCGTATCTGTGATTTTTTGCGGAGAAACTTTTGGAGGAGGCATTTTAGGCTTACCAGCTACCTTACTATCCATATTCATATCTTCATTCGAATTGGGAACGTCAATCACTATTCCATTAGGATGCAAGGTATGTATACGAAGTATTTGACCAATTTTTAAACCTTGTTCTATTGTAATGGCATTCCAGTTTAATATATCGCTTACAGTGCAGTCATATATCTTTGATATTCTAAAGATTGTTTCTTTAGGTTTTACTTGATGGTTTATCCAAGCTTTATTTTGTGTGGTGGATAAAGTCTCAGTGGGAATACTTGTAATTGTTTTCGTTGGTATAGTATCTACGATTTTGTTGGCAGAAACTTGAATGGCTGCTATCGATGTATCTACTTTTATTATCTCGGGAGTGCTTTTTGGCAAATCAGGAACCATTTTGGATACTATTTCTTCAGTTGATTTAGAAACAGGAGTATCTATTTTGATAATAGGTTTTTCTTCAGGAATTGTGATTGGAATGAATAGAGAGAGATTTTTTTCTAATCGTTCCTTACTTACTTGATAAAAGGGTCGAGTTTGGATAAAGTCATCCCTTAACTTACTGAGATATATTACCTCTCCGACATTGGGCTGTTCCCAAGTTTCCAACTTATTGTATTTCCTTAGCAGTTTTAAGCTGACACCATAAATTTGAGAAATATCATAAAGACTTTCTCCGAGCAAAACAAGGTGTTTGTCTTTCAGATTCATTTTCCCTTTTTTCTGGAGAAAGAAATTTTGTCCTAAACGAATTGCTTGCTCTCCTTCTAAATCATTATACTCTATTAACTGGACTACACTGAGTTTTGAATTGGCAGCGACTTTATAAATATCAAAGGTTTCATCGACAATAATAAGGTCAAGGTTATTAGCCAACTCTTTTCTTAACTTGATTAATTCTGCTGTGCTTATTTGAGGTTTTACTTTTTCATTGGCTTTGGGCAAAGCGGCAGCTGGTTTTTCAAGGCCATAGTTATCAAATTTAAAAAGCTTGAAATCTTCGATGAATTTAATCAACATGGCAGGATAATTCGGATTGGTAGCATACCCAGCCTGCTTGAGGCCGTAAGCCCAAGAGCGGTAATCTGTCATGTCAAAACTGAATAGAGTGCTATATCGAGGCTTTAGTAAAAAAATAGAATGATCACGAAAAGACTCTTCGGCACTTTTATAAGCTCGAAAGCATTCGTTTTTAGTGTCATCATCTTTTATAAATGTAGGCCCCGTCCATTCCGCTTTGCATTTAATACCGAAATGATTATTCGCCTTAGTTGCGAGCAGCGAATTGCCACTTTCTGTTTCTATTAATCCTTGTGCTAAGGTGATACTGGCTGGGACTTTATAAAGATTCATTTCGTCGACTGCTAACTGATAATAGGTATTTATATACTCTTCAGGAGTCATTTTTTTCTGTGCTATCGCAGATGGACTAGAAAAAAAATATAAAATAAACAAAAACAGAAATCTCATTATAGTGTTATAAATCATTCAAATTTAAAATTAATACTATTTTATCAATTGGTAGTACTTTTCACTCAGGGTTTTGAAGTAAGGAGTAAGACCTACAGGTGTACGATGTATTTGAGTTTCGTTTTGTTTCTTCTTTTCTAGATATTGTTTGAGTTCCAAGGGCATTTCGGGCCTAATATTTTTAGCACGTTCACTTTCACGCCGCGTTTCCTCATCTTGTTCGCGCTCCGCTTTAGCAGACTCTAAGAGTTTTATTTGTATTTCACGTTGTCGCTTCATCATTTCGTCATAGAAACGTTTATTAACAAGGTCTTTCTCTGTTTGATTCATTTTGTCCATAGCATCTTTGAGCTCATTGCCAAATGGCTTTTTCCCAGATTTATCTGGCTGATTAGCCTGTTCTTCCATTTTTTTCAGTAGATTTCGAATTGCTTGTTGTTGAGCAGCTATTTTAGCAAACTCTGCAGCTTCCTTCGCATCTTGTTGCTTTTGGTTGGATGTTTGACCTTGCGCCCCATTCTGCCCATTTTCATTTGGTTTTTGACCAGATGGAGATTTACCATCTTTTCCTTTATCCTTCATCTGTTGCTGCAGTTTTTCCATTTGCTCATTGAGTTGTTGTTGCATTTCGCCTAGTTTTTCTAGGCTTATGCTTGGCTTCTTCTTTTTGCCTGATTTTGGATTATCGCACTGTTGATCTGAGCCAGGGCTATTTTCATCTTCATCTTCTTCTTGCATCTTCTTGAGTGACTCACTTAACATGAGGCCAAGTTGATTGTAGGCTGACATAGCAAATTGTTCATTAGAGATAGCTAAATCACTTCTCCTGTCTACGAGTCTTTTAATGGAAAGATCAGTATTGTTCGTTATCTTATCAGCTTCTTCGAAAATAAATTTTCGAATTTTTACCTGTCGGGATGCGATTTTATAAAGAGTGTCTTCTACTAGCTTAAAGTCTTCTTTCAATTTTTGTTGAGATTGAATGAGTTTGAGATAACTTGGACTTTCTTTTGGTGTCGTTTTCGTCTTATCTAATATTTTTTCCTGCTCGAAAGATAAATAAATGACATTCTCAAGAAGCCGACGCATCATTTTACCATCTTCTGCTTTTTGCTTTTTCTTCTGCTTCTTTTTTAGTTTTTCTAATTTTTCTTTTGCCTGTTTTATTTCTTCTGCAGCTTTCTTTTGTTTTTCACTACCAGATTTGGGGTTACCATTTTGCATGTTTTTCTCAGCGGCTTCTTGTTCAGATGCTGCTTCATCGAGGTCTTTCTTTACCTCCTCCATTTCCTTTTTATCAGTTTTATTGACTTCGTTGTTTAATTTATTTAGCTCTTCCATTTTCTTTTGAGTCTCTTTCATTTCTTCGTTTAGACCTTTTTGTTTTTCCTTGGTGTCTTTTTCTTGTTCTGTCTCTAGAGCCAGCTTTTCTTGTTCTTTGCTCATGACATCTAGTTTATCTATCATGTCATTTAGCTTTTGCTTGTAGTCGAGATTTTTATATAGTTGAAGCAATCTGTCAAAATTTTTCTCCATTTTTTCAGATTTATTGTCCATCTGATTGATGTTTTGTAAAAGTTCTTTTTTATCTTGTTTTTCGAGAAGCTCATTTAGTTTTTGAAGTAGATCTTTGAGCTCGGGATTTTTCATCTGTTCAATGATTTCTTCCAATTGTTTCTGCTGATCCAATAGTGATTGCTCTTGTTTGTTAATTTCATTTTTCTTATCAAAATTACGTTTGATATCGTCTTTACTATTCTCCAGTTTGTTTTGAAGGTCTTCTTGTTTTTTCAGCAAATCTTCAATTAATTTTTTATCATTGAAATCCAATTTATCTTTTTCTAGCATTTTCTTCTTGACTTGTTCGAGATCTTTTTGAAATTGTTTAGCATCTTGCAGTGACTTCGATATATCATTACGAATTTGAGTAGCATTATTATCTACTACTTTTTCTAATTCTTTTTCAGAAAGCTTTTTGATGGAGAAAGTGGAGCTGCGTGATGATTTGGGTCCGTGCACGCCATCGTTGTCATACACTTCAAAGTAATAGTTTATATCAGCTCCTCTAGGATATTTATCAAATAGTTTTTGTGTGGAGAAGTGAAATGAAGAGTTTCTTCCTGCAGGTATACTAATGCGATACTTTTCAGTTTTTCCATTATAACTGATAACAAAGTAAAGATTAGAGATGCCATAATCATCCGCTACATCGCCAGCATAATATTTGATTTCATTGATACTATCATTAAATTCATTTATCGAGATGGTAGGGTATGCATCGGTTGTCAACGAGAGATTATACTGTTGTGAATCTATGATGGATGAGTTGTTATTTTGAGTTAGGACGGTATAGTTGCCGCTATGCAACAAACTCGCTTTTATTCCATAGCCGTTGCTATATTTCTCTGCGTTTAGCCATTTATCTCTAAACTTTAATCTTATTTGGTCTATGTGTTCAGTCTTAAATTTCCATATAGCTGTGCTTCCTTCTGGAGCTTGGATATCACCTGTATTTTTCAAGTTAAATGGCTTAATGCCCGTATAGCTCGGCGGAATAACATTAACCTCAAAAGAAGAAATAATCGGTCTGGGGACAATATCTATGGAATACTCTTCAGAAATAAATCCAGCAGATTCTAATCTAAATTTTGAACTCGCTTCAATATTTTTTAAAGTAAAGTCGAAAATATCATTTTCGTTTTTTGCCATAGGATATTTAACGCCTTGGTAAAAAAGATTCAACTCTTCAGGTAGTACTTTTCCTTCAAGCTTTGCTTGTAGACTGAGCGATTCGAACTGTGGTACAGTTAAATTTTTATTGAGTAAAATGAAATCAAAAGGTGCTTTTGGGGCAAAGACCTGATTATAATGTAAAAGACGGTGGGTACTATCTGTAAATAGTTTGGGGATAAAAATTAATAGTAATAGACAAATAACAACTGGGAAAATGAGATACTTAGCGAGTTTTCGATTTCTAGCCCAGTCGATCGCATCATTAAACCTAACCCAGAGAAGCGATTGCGATTTCTGACGTATAGATGCTTGAATTAATTCTTGGGAGGCGAAGGTATCATTCATCTCTCCAAGATAAAGTACATTTAAAAGTTTGTCTTTGACTTCTGGGAAATGGTGGCCAATGATTTGCGCAGCTTGTTTATCATCCAGTCGACTGCGGTGTTGAAAGTACTGTATGACAGGACGCATTATCCACAAATAAAGTAGTGCTAAAAATCCAAGCAGAAAGAAAAAGAAAAGAAATTTTCGTATGGTGGGACTCAAATAAAGATTGTATTCAAGTGTAGTAGTTATAAGATAGAGGCAAATAAATACAAGCAAAAGCTTTAAGGAGCCTTTTATCCATCGCTGCTGATAGTAGGAGGCAATAAACTTTTGTAGTTTGTTTTTTAATAGGGTATAGTCATCAAGCTGATGTTCGTCTCGCATTATACAAAAATAGTAGTTTTTAAGCTATCTAGGCTAAATCTAGGTTTAAAGAGCGTTAAAAACAAGTAATACCGTTTGGAATTCTGTAATAGTCCTCCCGATAGCTATCGGGACACTACGCTTCATGAGACTAAACACAATTCACATCGGCATTTCCCACTTTAAACACTTAAAACACATTGGATTATTTTATATGTAAGATTGGTATAAGCCTATGATTTTTTTATTCTATTTTCAACATTAAAATTTGATTCCTATTGGAAAATTTTGGAGAACCTCGCATAATATACTTAAATCTAGTTTCTAAGATAAAAGGCCTATTTCTTCATACTGACCATATAGACTCCAATGAGAATAATAAGTAAGGATACAAAGTGAACCCAAGTAATTAATTCGCCGTCCATATATCCCCAAAAAATAGACATAAGAGGGATGAGGTAGGTATTGGTAGAGGCAAAGAGTGCATTGGTTTGTTTCAACAATCTATAAAACACATATGAAGCGATAAAAGAACCTACGAGTCCAAGGACAAACATAGCTTCAAGGGATAGCATTTTCTGGATTAAAGGATCTGAATTTGCTGTCCAAAAATTAAAAGAAAAATGCTGAATCGGGATATCCTTCAAAACACCCAAATAAACAATAATAGGTAGGTATATCCAACCTAAAATACCAAAAATGCCGGGCAAAATATCCCGTGAAGGTAAATGGCTTAACTTAACTTTTACTATATTCATATTAATCCCATACATCATCGTAGCTAGTAATGGAAATATGGCAAACTTTGACTGCGAAAAAACAGTATTTTTCTGTGCAAAAAGTATAAGAACACCAATAAAGCCTATAGTAATACCAGCCAAACTCAATTTGCTAGTTTTATACCTAAGCCATATCATGCCTACAAGTAGCGTGAATAGAGGCGTGAGCGAATTGATAACTCCATTGAGATTGCTATCCATTTTACTAGCAGAATGGGCATAGAATAAGCTAGGAATACCACTTCCTAACATAGCAGAAACAAACATCCAAAACAGAATAGTTTTATCATATTTCCTTATAATCGAAAATAAAAAAGGAAGAGCTAAAAAGCCTCCAAAAAACATACGCAGCGCTGAAAGCTCCAATGTGTTAAAGCTTCGCGTCCCTATTTTCATCAAAATAAAGGAACTGCCCCAGATACCACCTAGCAGAAATAACGTAAACCACTGTAAAGGGGTAACCCTAGTTCTTTCCACTTGTTTGAGTTATTAAGATTTGCTTAGGGATACCTTGCGAAATATTCTTTTCTTTAAACGCATTAATCACTAAACTATGAGTATCATTATAAACCGTCCAATAATCAGGCTGTGAACAATAAGGTCTAACAATAAGCTGGATAGAACCAGATTGTATCTGCTGAATATAAACTTCTGGTTTAGGACTTTTTAAAATAAGCTTGTGTTCTTTTAAAGCTTCGATAATTATTGACTTTGCGAGTTCTATGTCTATGTTAGCTTCAATATTAAATGGAACATCTACTCTTATCTTTCTATTGCGACTCCAGTTGATAATTATACCTGTAGATAGCATACCATTGGGAAGAAAGACTGTCTTCATATCACCAGTTAAAATGCATGTATTCAATATTCCAATTTCCTGCACCACCCCGCTGACTCCATTAAATTCAATAAATTCCCCGACTTTGATTGGTTGATAAATGATAATCATAAAACCACCTGCAAAATTTCCCAGTGAGCCATTAAAAGCTGAACCAATAGCCACGCCAAAGCCTGCTAGCATAGCGGCGATAGAAGTGGTTTGAATTCCTAAAACTCCTATAATAATGATAAATAGGACGATGCGCAGTCCTATACGAATGAAAGAAAGAAAAAAAGTTTCAACAGAAGGGTCGAATTCTTTAGCATCTAGTATTTTTTTGAAGACCCTGTAAGCCCATTTTATTAGCAAAGAACCAATCATCCATATTAGTATAGCACCTATAACTTTCGGTATAAGCACTTCGACGATTCCCTGAAATTGATCTAGATATTTTTGTGGGTTAAAAGACATGGGTTAAAAATATGGAATAATGTAAGTTAACGTTGGCTTTATAGTTAAGTTTACAGCTGTTTGGTTAAAATTTAACAACAGTTAATAAAGGCTTAGGATAAGAGTAAAATTCTAAACATTAATTTGTAGCAAGAGATACAAACTCAAATAATCCAGAATCTTTTCTTAATTTATTAAAATCATTAATTAAATAATATTTTGTTTCAAATTTTTCTTTCCCTTGATTAAATGCAATTTCATCGACTATAATTTTTTTTATGTAATCAAATCTTCTTTTATTTTCCATGCTAATATTTGGTTCAAGTAAAATTAAAAAGTCTAAGTAATCTTTATATAGTTTATAACTTCTCTCTGGTTTATGAAGTTTTCCTATATCACTTGAAACCAACAACTCTGTATGATCCGTGATTTCAAAAGAGAATAAATCTCTCTTTTTAAGAATTTTAAACAGAAATAAATCTGATATATATTTATCATTATCTTCAATATAAATTAACTCATCATTTGGATTTAGATTGCTTAGAAGTTCATTAATATTATTTATAATAAAGGATTTTGCTATTTCTTGAATTTTTGGAGGTAAGTAGTAGTTAGTAATACCCTCAGAATTTATTAAATTAGTAGTATTAAATATTAGGGAATATTTATCTCTTAATTTCATATTCCCATTTTCTATAATCTCTACTATAATTTCTTCAATTTTATTATTATCTAAATCAAGTGTTGTTGTTCGCTCTTTTCGATTATAATCCGATAAAATCTTATGGAAAACATTAAATTCATCATCAACTAACCTATTTTTTATACTATCAAAACTTGAATTTAATCCTAAATTTAAAAACTGAATACACTCTAAATATGTTTCTTTATCCTTTTTAAAGTTCAAGTCAGGTGAAATGTTATTACAAATAAAGCTATATAAATCTAAATATTGTTTTAAGCTATTGTTTAACTTATAAAAGTTTATACATGAGATTATAAGTTTTTGATTAAGGTTGTTTTCAAAAGGAACGGAGGAGTATTCTTTTTTAAGTTCATTTAAACCATTTAAAAAGCTCATGTAGTATTTATCTGGAATAGAAGTAAAATCAAAGCAAAAGTTAACTAACTCATTTAAAATTTTTAGATTAGTTGTTCCATAATAGTATTTTTTATTCTCTATGAAATGCTTCTCCTCAAAATTTTCGAAAAAGTGCATAAAATTAATAGCTTCATTTCTTTCTATTTGAGCATAAATGAATTCTATTAAGGATGAATAACTGATATCCCCTAATACATTGTCATTATAATACATTCGATACATTGCCCCATCTGAAAACCCAAATTTATGTATACTTTTAAATAGGAAAATTAGACAATCAATGCATATCTTAAAATCAATGTCGTCGATTTTTATATTATTTTTATTTAAGAAGTCTTTTAAATTTGTTTCTTGATCTTCGGTTAATAGTTGAGTCATTAGGCTTTCGGGCTTAGGCGAATTCTCCTTTGGGTCTAGATTTGTGCTAAAAGGTAGTAGACCTTGGTCATAAAGTATACTCAGGTATGAATCAATCCAATCAAATTTATATGTTAATAATTTATATACATAATAACATTGTATATTGAAATAATGATTTTTATTCTCATTATTCATTAATTTTAGTGAGAACTTAAAGGAATTTATAAAATGATCTACTTCTCTCTTGTTTGTAAAAAAGTCAGCTATTTTAACTGAATCATTATAGCTGATTTCGGCATCCAATTTTTCAGCAATAGAAAGATCTAACTGTTTCTTAATGGGATGCGATAAGGGAAATAAAATTTGATTTTCAGTTAATTCCATTTCTATATGTATTCAAAAAATATTTAGCTAAATCATTGCTATCTCTATTTGGCAGTCGGTAAATTAGGTTTATAAATTTATCTAAATAGACACTATCTTCATCAATCTTATCCTTTACCTTTTTATAGTCCATTCCAATAATGAATACAAAATTGGGGAAATGCGAAATTGTTCTAAGAATTTTTAAAACCATTAAAACTTCTTCCTTTTCAAGTCTATCCATATCGTCGATAAACACAAATGTAGTTTTATCTATCGCTTTAATACTTTCAACAATTTCTTCCTGTAATTCATATGCATTAGAGTTAGTATTAATTTTATCTGCGATTAAATCTAGTAATGAATTATCCCCCAATTTTAAAATCGAAGCTGTTAACTGATCTATTTGGTTGGTAATATTTCCTGAGTATTCACTTAACTTATCTTCAATCAAATTTAAAAATCCATTTGTTAATAAATCTTTATCTTTATATAGCCAAGGAGCAAACCAGCATGTGATTACCTCATTGTTCTCCTTAACAACTTTATAAATAGATTTTAGCAAGGTTGTTTTTCCTATACCATAAGGTCCATTTAAACAAATGGTAAATGAATTTTCACCTTTATAGTCGATAAAATCCTTTTCAATTAGCTTTTTAATTTTTAGAAAATCTAACTCACTGTCATCAAAATCATTTTTATCAATATTGTATTTTTTCCAATTAGATGAGGTGTATTTACTTCTACAGATGTAAAGAATAAAGTATAGAATACTAATGAATAATATTACATCTTCAAAATAAAAAGGAGTATTGGGGAGTTTAAGATAAATATTGTCATTGATACAAAACCTATAATAGATATAAATAATGCTTATAACAATTAGAAAATATCCTAGTTTTATAGATGGAATGTAGCGGACTCTAAGGTATACTGCAAAAATATAGAGTATTGTAAATATTAAAAGACAATACCCATATTTGAAGCTAGAATCAACTGTAATTATAGAAAGGTTGCAGATTTTTTGTGAGATAAAGCTGTAGAGTAAAACTGAAAAAGTTATTACAATTAATGGTAATATATAAGACTTTGGAGATAATTTATTCATTAATAAATTATGAGTTTATATAAATGATTAATAGAATTGAATGGTTAAATTATACTTTTTTATTTTAAATCAGCGATAAAGGTTTCTTCCTCATAGCCCAGATAGTAAGCCCTGCGCCGATAAGTATCATAATGATGGACATATACTGAGCTTGGGAGAGTTCAAAACCAAAGTAGTTGTATTTATTGTTGATTCTAACAAACTCGATAAGAAATCTTTCTATTCCATTAAATACCAGAAAGAGACCGGTAATAGCCCCAGGGTTAAATGTTAATCGCTTTCTTAAACTCCATAAAATAAGAAATAATAAACTAACAAAGATGGTTTCATAGAGTGGCGTAGGCAGATGTGGTTCCGCGAGTTTCATACAAAAAGTTTCATCACAACCAGGAATAAGAATCCCATCTCTATTCACATTATGATCATAAGTGTTTCCCCATAAAAAATCTGGAAGAAAAGCTGGTTTGGTCAGACCTGTGGTAGGGATTCCCCAGCAACCGTCACCTGAAAACTGGCAGCCTAATCGGCCGATGGCATAAGAAAGAAAGAAGGGAGGCGAAAGACTATCTATAAATGGTAAAACCTTTATTTTGTTTTTTAAAGCATAAAGAATTAATAGTATAGACACTGTAAATAATCCGCCTAGAATACTAAGGCCAGATGTTAGAGAAGCTATGGGATTCGCCATAAAATCAGACATAGAAGAGGGGTTGTCAATAGCATCGAGCAATTTCGACCCTACCACGCCTCCTATCATAGCAATGATAAGCACATCTCCGATACGGTCTTCTATATTGTTAGAGATGGTCTTTTTCTCAGGTATATCTTTTTTTGATTTCCATTGATTATAGGCCGTAAAACCACCAAATAGAAATGCGAAGAGCAATCCCCCAGACATGGAGCCTTGCAAGGATAAAATGTATTCTTGAACATTTTGAGAGATAGCAAAAAAATTCTGAAGCGCTCCGACTAGTTTTAAGCCTACAAAAAAACCTAATAGTCCATGGAGAATTACATCTGTAAAATTTATACCTTGACCAACGATTATCTCTTTTCCCGCTTTTGGGAAAATGCCAAGTTTAGTTTTTCTAGCCAACTCATTTCTAGCTAAGTAAATACCGACAATGAAAGCCATCGCCATCATAAAACCATAGGTGTTTGGTGGCATAGATGTAATATTGGTTCCGAAATGGTGGTTTACAAAATCCCAAATGGTGGCATAAGCCCTAAGTAGTATCATATATATGATTAATGTTATTTAATGTGTACTATCTCAATTTAACAATGACATTTGATTTTGTGCATGAACATAGTTTTCCATTAGAATTAAAGTCTAATTCTGTGATATTAAGATTAGAATCAAAGAAAATTTCTGATAAAAAAAGTTCATTCCTTTCAGCGCTGAGACTATATTTATAGAAGGTCTGACCATTTATAGTAGTAAAATTAGAGAGTCCAAGTATTCCATTCTCTAAAACGCCATTTAAATTTAGGCTATAAGTTGAACGATGGGGTATTGAAAATAAGCTTTGGTCTTTAGTATGGTTTAATTTAGTAGCGAATCCATCTAGGAGATAAAGGTTATTTTTATATTTGTAGATATAAAAGCTATGATTAGCTTCATTAGCAATCTGTAAATCATATTTATAAATAATGACTTGGGTTTTTAGGTAATTTAGTGGTTTAGATCCGGGGGTTACACTCAGAGAGACGCGCAATCCATTATTTGACTTACAAGTATATTCTAATTTTTGACCTATTAATATTTCGCAAAACAAAAGTATACCTATAATTACACTATATTTTTTCATTTGGTTATTTTTTATTCCAATTTTCATAAAACTTTATATCCTTAAGAGATGAGCTTGACTTTTTCTTTTTGATTTTTTTTGTCGATGTCTGTAGTTTTTTTTCAATCGGCTCTATAATTATATTTTTTAGAACACATTGGCTTGTTCCTAGATATGACTTTATTTCCATTTGATTAATATCCAGGGAATTGTCAAATATCATTCTTGTCACATTGAAATAAGAGAATGAAATGGCGCTAGCAGAATAAAAGTAAAATGACTTATTATTTAATTTCAACTTATCATCCATTTGTAAATCAACATCTGAAAAAACTCCTGAAACTTTTTCTAGAACTCTATTTTCTTCATTAAGGTCAAATAGAATTTGATCTTTGGTATAGTTTATTGTTTTTGCATCTTCATCAAGCAAGTAAAGTCTTCTATTGAATTTATAGGTATAAAAGGAATGATATCTTGCGGAGCCTATCATGAGATCATATTTATAAATATAAAACGACTGGCCGAGATAATCCATTGGTTCAGAACTGGCTGTTACATTCAAAAACACAGGTGTTCCATCTATCTCGGAGCACTGATATTCAAAATTGACTTGAGAATTTAGTTGAAAGAGAAGCATTAGAAACATTAAGATGGCATTTATCCTCATCGTTAGTTTTTCATTTATTTTTCAAACATAGCGATTAATATTGTTCATGAATACTAGGGAAGTTTCCAGATTGAACATCCGTTATATAGTTTTTAACTGCAGAATCTATGATTTCGTTTAAATTGGCATATTTACGAATAAACCTTGGGTTAAAATCAACGTTAATTCCGAGCATATCATGCATGACCAATACCTGTCCATCGACCTGACTACCAGCGCCGATGCCTATAACGGGTATAGAAATAGATTTAGCTACCTGATTTGCGAGTGAAGCAGGAATTTTTTCTAGAACCAAAGCAAAACAACCTAAGTTTTGCAATAATGTGGCATCTTTCTCTACTTGCTCAGCCTCTTTTTTATCTTTCGCTCGCACATTGTAGGTTCCAAACTTATAAATACTCTGTGGGGTCAATCCTAAGTGTCCCATGACAGGTATTCCTGCGCTTAATATACGTGCAATTGATTCTTTTATTTCCTCGCCTCCTTCTATTTTTATAGCATGAGCCCCCGATTCCTTCATAATGCGTATAGCAGAAGTAAGAGCTAATTTAGAATCTCCTTGATAATATCCAAAGGGAATATCCACTACAATTAGTGCCCGCTCAGCAGCACGAACCACTGATGTGGCATGATATATCATTTGATCGAGAGTTATCGGTAATGTAGTCTCGTGGCCTGCCATAACATTAGATGCGCTGTCCCCTACAAGAATGACATCTATCCCTGCACTGTCTATCAGTTTTGCCATAGAATAATCATAAGCCGTGAGCATCGTTATTTTTTGCCCTTCTTTTTTGAGTTTTTGAAGACTTTGAGTTGTGACTCGCTTTATTTCTTTATGGCTTGACATATATTCGAATTGTAGGTAAAAAATCTTGCATGTGCAAAAATAGACTGCTTATTATTAAAGTTACTAATTATTCAAACTAGCATATTTGGCTACCAGTTGAATGATTTCATCAATAGAGCCTATTTTTTCTTTGAAGAAATTATGTTTATCCTGTCTTGATATATTATTATCTGAATCCAGCATTAAGGACATTTCACGCTCAAATTCAGAGCTGCTAGTTACTTGATGCGCAAAATTCAGACGAACAAACTCTTTAGCCTCTTCACTTTTTTCAATATGCGGTCCGATGATGATAGGAAGGGAATAGGCCAGTGGTTCAATCAGGCTATGCACTACTTTATTGAATCCCCCACCTACATATGCGAGGTCAGCAAATCGATAGATTCTTGACAAAAAGCCAATGCTATCAATAATCAGAATATTACTGATTTTGCTTTTATCATATTTAGAATGTATCTGAGCGTTAGGATATAATGTTCTCAATTCTTCTATTCTAGAGGAATCTACCTCGTGAGGAACTAATAGCCAACGAATATCATTATGTTTTATAATACTTTGTTCAAGGACTTTATCGTCAGAGGACCAAATACTTCCGCATACGATAATTTTATCATGGTTACAGAAATGCTGAATGGCATTGTCTTCAAAAGGCATTTGGAGTACTTGATTCATTCTACTATAACGAGTATCATATATAATCTTAGACGAAAAGCCAAGTAAATTGAGATTGTTTTGAGAAGAGGAGTTGATTACTGTTATTTCAGAAAAACAACGGAGGCATTTTTTCAGGTAAGGTTTATAAAGTAAGGTAATTTTATTACGAAACACTCCATTAAGCAGTATGAGAGGGATATTCTCTGATTTAATTTTCTCCAAAGCGTTTAACCAAAATTCATAACGAACCCAGAAAACTAATTTTGGTTGGACAATAGAAATAAAAGAATTTATAGTGTTTTGGAAATCAAAAGGCAGGTAAAGAACTTCATCCGCAAACTTAAAGTTCTTTTTCATTTCAAAACCTGAGGGCGAAAAGAAGGTTACCAGTATCTTTTCTTTAGGATATTTCAATTTTATTGTTTCAATTACATAGCTCACCTGTTCAAACTCTCCTAGTGAAGAGGTGTGAAACCAAATACAATTTTTAATCGCTATTTGTTTTAATCTAGTCTTTTGTTCATTTCTGCCATTTAACCACAAATTTGCTTTATCATTAGTCAAAGAAAAAAGTCTGATGCCTATGTAATAAAGGTGCAAAAAGATAGTATAGACAAATGACATTGTCTCGTATTAATTATAAAAATAACCGTCAGACTTGGGGTCTTGTTTTATAAACCTTTTTAGAACGATTGTTACCCCTATTTTTGGACCAAAGAAAAGGCTCGATCTTGTGCTAGGATTCGGCGGTGCTCCTGTGGCATAGTCTTGTACCCCTTGAAATTTGGTACTGGTATAAATTGTTTGTAATCCAATACTGCCATTAATCATTTTATTTTTTGAATACAACGTGTAGCCTACAAATGTGTTAATACTTAATCCGCTCTCTAACCTATTATAGCCATTGGCATAGCTGCCGCTTAGTTGTGTTATAGATTTAACATCTGCATCGGTGTATACAGAATAAAAAAGATATCCAACCCCAGCTTTT
The DNA here is from genome assembly GCA_016787225.1 of Chitinophagales bacterium. Lineage (NCBI taxonomy): Bacteria > Pseudomonadati > Bacteroidota > Chitinophagia > Chitinophagales > Chitinophagales bacterium. Next base: position 113,471 of record JAEUUY010000006.1, on the reverse strand, counting down.
ATGTGAAGCCCGCTATTTTTATTTTTAAGGTTGAGTGGAAATATTTTACCAACTTCTACAAAAAAATTTCCTCCCCTACCATCTAGTTCTGGTATTTCAATGGCATTATTTTCGCCTATAATAAAATTATTATTGGTAACCATGTATCCCAAAAGACGATCATCCTTGTATTTGCTTCCAAACATAAATTGCCCTTCAACGCCCAAGGTGATATTATTTGCTAACTTTATATTTAGATTAAATCCAGCATTGCTGTTTGAGCCGTATTGATTAGCAATATCGCCAGCAGGCAGTTGATACATATAGTGCGCAGTTCCGCTAATATAGGTTTCTTGTGCCCCCGCAATTAATGCAACAAAAAGAAACACTGTTGTAATAAAATAATTCATTCAGGGAGATATTAAAGCAAAGGTAAAAAAAATGCCGCCCTTAGAGGCGGCATTTTTTTTATTAAAACGAATATTTATCTTACTTCTACTTTTTCTAGGTATACTTGACCATCCACTTCAGTACTTATAAAATATGATCCTCTAGATAGATTCGATCTAAATGGAATATAAGTGCCATTTATTTCAAATTGACTATTGGAAATAATTTTACCATCCATGCTAGTGATAATAACTCTAGCTTTATTTTCTCTATTACCTTCCACCTTGATATTAAAGTCTCCGTTGGATGGATTCGGGAAAATGGTGACAGCAAGATTATTGGTTACAGATGAAATGCCAACAGAATACTTAAGTGGCTTGCACTCTTTGGAAGGAGCAATTGCTGGGTTGGGAACACTATTAAGTGCGTTTGAAACTTCTAAACAAATGGAGTCAAAACTAGTAACTCCTGCAGGAATATTAGCATTGACTAAGTTTTGAGTAGCCGCAACATTGTTAGACTGATTACCTTTTTTCACAGTCCATTTGTAGGTATTAGAAGTCCCAGGCTCTGTCAATAAATCAAGACTTGTAGAGCCTTTTGCATTGATTTTATTGTTGGATGTAAGTGCTTCCTCAGTAATTACTGCAGTTGGAGCTACTCCTACGATTACTTTTCTAGTAGCATTTGTTGTATTGTTCGCTCCATCTTTAGCGTTGTATGTAATTGTATAAGTACCTTTTACTGCTTTGTTAACTGTTCCTGACGTGGTAACGGATGCACTAGTACAAGGGTTGTTATCACTAACTTCAGATCCAGGATCAGTAAAATTAGCACCATTCAAGTATACATACCCAGGATTAGCTCCTAGTAAATTTATCGTTGGTGCTTCTTTGTCTTCGAGAATTTCAATACCCATAACGATGGTATCAAAATATGTAGACCCAACTCTTATGGTAGGATTACCTGCCGCATCTCGTCCAGTAATTCTGATTATTCTCTCACCAGGGATACTTGTATTAATTGTATCTAATCCAATAATTGTAAGAAGCGATGTATCTTCTGAAAATTCAATGAAATTCCCATTAATGAAGGACTTTGTTTTGGAGAAGGTTTTGCCTGTTACAGTATCCGTGCCGCATCCTACGAAAAGAACTGCACTCAAAAACTGTAAGTTTTTTCTCAATACCAAATTCTGGAAGTTGTTACTAATTCTAAGAAGAGGGTTGGTGATATCTGTTGATGGATCTACGATATCATCAACTGGTACCTTTGCATAAAATATTTTATTTCTAGTGTGTATCGGCCCCGCTTGACTACCTGTACCATTTGATGACCCTGTAGCTGTCATGACGGCGTTTCCATATAAATTGTCTTCTTGATAGACAAGGTGTACATTGCCATCTACTAGTCTAGCCATAGAAGGATAGGTGTTTTCAACTGTAGCACTGCTCGTTACATTTAAAGGACCAATCCATGTTTGACCATTATTGGTAGATTTCATTACATATACGTCGTAGAGATTATATCCGGTAGGGTCAGCATCTTTACCAATTCCATTATTCCCAGCAGTTGTGTCAATAGTTCCTCTGTTGTAAGCATAAGTTAAATAGATATTTCCTGAGGCATCAATACCAGTAGATGGCCAAGTAGTGGTAGAAGTTCTATACCCACTCCCATTTCCCATATAGGATAAGGTTTGATTAGCTGTGTTAAATCTACCAACAGGGGATAATGGACTTTTGGTATTTTCACGGATAAAATCAGTATTTGGGATAAGTTTAGGAGGATTATTTCCCATGTCTTCGTTCCAATACATAATACCTGATCGTGTAATGTCAATAAATGTACCCGCTCCTTGGCTTGGATCCGAGAAAGTTACATAACGAGGCCAGAAGCAGTGTACTTTGTTGCTGTTATCAATTAATACAGAATAACCACCGTCTGATCTATCAGCTCTATCTAATATTTCGCCATCTTGAATAAAGTTCCAAGAAGTAGGGAAAATACTTTTTTTGGTCCAAGACGTTCCAAGGTCTGAAGACTTATATAATGTTATATCATTGATACCAGTAAGAATCGCAACATTTGTTCCATTAATGTCCATAGCATACCTATCACCTCCTACTACAGTGTAGTTATCTTTATCGATTCCATTGATGGCAGCTGGCGCTGTCCATACAGAGCCTCCATCTGTTGATTTTATAAACATAAGTCCAGCGTCTACTTCGTTGAAAGGGGCTTGGAAATGAGAACTTATTAAAAAGACATTGTTGCCACTAGCTCCTCCGCGCGGCCATGTTTCTGTACCGCTGGTAACATTCATATCCGTCCATGTTCCAGTTCCTGCTGTAGCACGAGAAGATTGATATATACCGTTGGATCCAGTACTGGATTTGTGAGACATAATTAATTCTTTATTGCCAATAAACATTGGGTTCGGCCAACCTACACGAACACCCTCAATTCTTCCATAAAATGTATCAACTGGAGGAGTTAAAGTTAAATTTTTTGAGTTAGACCATTGCGATGTGGCGTTATTCCAAAAAACATAAGCTGTACCTCTATCATCATAATTCCCATCGTCTCTTAAACTAGCAGTAAATGTTGCTATTAAATCTTTAGAGGTAGGGTGGATGGCGACTCTTCTCTGAATGGAGTTGTTCGTTTGAAGATCATATCGAGTAGTCCCTATATGGGTTCTGACCACTTGGGAAATCGAGTCTAACGACATTACGAGTACGAGTAAAATGAATAAAACTTTTTTCATTATTTAAATATTTAAGTTTGACTAAGGGTGTATTTGTTTAATGTTAATTTTAATGTGAAGTCAAAAATAGCATAATTCCTGCTTTTTTCTTATAGTTTTTTTTATTTTTTCTTCTGATTTTGTTGCAGTTTCTTCTGTTTTTCTGCTTCCTCCATCATTTCAGCCATTTTTTTCTGGAAAGCGCTCTGTTTTTTTGGTGTTTTTTTAGCTAATTCCATCTTGGCTCGGATTTTTTCTTCTTTAATAATAAAAGTAGTAAAAAACCACTGCTGAGCCATACCCAAAATGTTTTGTAAAAAATAATAAAAGGTCAAGGCTGCAGGAAAAGAATTGAACATAAATAAAAACATGACGGGCATGATATACATAAGCATCTTCATTTGATCCGCTTGAGGACTGCTCGGTTGTAGTCGCTGAGAATACCAGCTCATACCTATTTGTGTAAGAGCGCTTAATAGAGCAAATAGACTGATATGGGCTCCATAAAATGGGATATTAAATGGCAATTTCACTAAGGTATCGTAGGTACTCAAATCACTCGCCCAGAGAAAAGATTCATGTCTCAATTCAATCGAAGATGGGAAAAATGAAAACATGGCGAAGAGAATAGGCATCTGTAATAGCATAGGCAGACAACCTCCAAAGGGGCTAACACCAAATTCACCATACAATTTCATTTGTTCCTGAGATAACTTAGCCTGATCGTCTCCAAATTTGGCTTTTAGCTTGTCTAGCTCGGGCTTTAAAATTCTCATAGCTACACCAGATTCATAGGTTTTATAGGAGAGCGGTGCAGTTATCAATTTTATAAAGAGCGTCAGGAGTATAATGATAACCCCATAATTTGATATAAACTGTGAAAGGAAGTTGAAGATGGGAAGAATAAGATAGATGTTAAAAATTTTCATCCATCTGAAAAGAATGAAGTCTTGGCTGAGGGGAACCAATAAGTCTAAATCTTTTTCTTCTTTCTTTAGCAATTTATAATCAATAGGTCCGATGAAATAATCAAAACCTAGAGTATCTCCAATATTTCCAAGTTCTGTTTTTAATGTATAGTCTTTTACATATGACTTATCCGATTCTTTATATTTCACATCAAATGAAGAATTCTGAAATGAAACGGAAGGAATAATCGTGGCATGGAAAAACTGTTGACCAAAACTTACCCATTGAATAGGCGATGGCACCTCTTTTAATTCATTGCTCGTCATGCTCAGACTTTGAAGCACGTCTTCATTTTCAGGCAGATACTTTATTGTAGACAAGGAGCGCTCTCTTTCTAGATTGACTTCTTGCTTGTTCATTTGAGTTGCTAGAGTTAAAGTCGCTTTATTGCCTTTTCCGTTTGGAAGTAGCCATTTTTGGGACAATTTGTAAGAATTTGGCTTTAATTCATAAATTACTCTCAAACCATTCGCAGACTGAAGTTCTATTTTTTGACTGTCTTTAGATATTATCTGAAATCCAGTAGTTTTGCTAATCAAGCTACCTTTAGGAGTAATAAAAGTAAGATCAAAATCCGTGTATTTCTCTGGTAAAATTTCTACGGGTTTTTCTTCATAGGTGGTGTGTTTTTTTAGGCTCACAGAGTGAACTTTCCCGCCAGTAGTATTGACCTTTAAACTTATTAATTCATTGGATAATAATAGGTCTTCACCTTTAACTAATACTGGTGCAGTTAATATATTTGTATCTAACGCTTCTGTAGTATTTTTGTTAGAGTCTAGAGACTTAACTTCCATGGAATGAGCTGTATTTTTAGCTCTGAACTTAGCTTCTAACCTTTCTTTTTCTAATCTCTTTTTGGCTTGGTCAGTAGAGTATTTAAAATAAACCATGACCATAGTCATGATTAATAGTGCACCAATAATGGTATTCTTATCGAAATTTTTAAACATATAGTTTTTTATATGAGGGGGCAAAAATAAGTAAAGAGAGACGAATAGCTATTGTTATCTGCTATAATTAGGACTTTCTTTTGTAATACTAACATCGTGAGGGTGACTTTCTTTTATGCCCGATGCCGTTATTTGTATGAATTGGGCATTTTTCAAGGCATGAAGATCTTTAGCCCCGCAATAGCCCATGGAAGCTCTGAGTCCGCCTACGTATTGGTAGATAACCTCACGGAGATTGCCTTTAAACGGCACGCGACCTACTATACCCTCTGGCACTAGCTTTTTAATATCATCTTCTACATCTTGGAAATATCTATCTTTTGATCCTTCAGCCATAGCATCTAATGATCCCATACCTCTATACGATTTAAATTTCCGACCTTCGTATAATATGGTATCTCCCGGAGACTCTTCGGTACCGGCAAATATAGACCCAGCCATCACACAATCAGCACCAGCAGCTATAGCCTTAGCTAAATCACCGGTATATCGAATGCCGCCATCTGCTATTAGAGGAATGTCAGCAGGGATACAAGCTTCCGCTGCCATTAAGATGGCAGATAATTGTGGCACGCCTACACCAGCTACAACTCTAGTAGTGCAAATTGACCCTGGTCCTACACCCACCTTGACTCCGTCGACTCCGGCATCAATGAGTGCCTGAGCCCCTTCTTTGGTGGCTATATTTCCCGCTATGAGCTCTATATTTTTGAAATCTTTCTTTATTTTTTTAATATTGTCCAATACTCCTGCTGAGTGACCATGAGCGGTGTCTAGACATAACAAATCAACACCAACGGCTAACAAGGCTTCCAAGCGCTCGTACATAGTTGCATTGACACCTAATGCCGCACCTACCAATAGGCGCCCAATATTATCTTTGTTTGAGTTAGGATTGTTTTTTACTTTTAAAATATCTTTATAGGTTATTAGTCCCCTCAATACATTGCTATCATCGCATACGAGCAGCTTTTCTATTTTATAATTCTTCAAAATCTCTTCGGCCTGCAATAAATCTGTGCCCAATTTGGCAGTTATCAGATTTTCCTTGGTCATAATTTCAGTAATAGGTAAGGCACGATTTTTTTCGAATCGCAAATCTCTATTGGTAATAATTCCTTGTAATTTATTATGATTATCCACGACAGGAATCCCACCAATTTTATTCTCTTCCATTATTTTGAGGGCATCTCCTACCGTTTTGTCTAATGTAAGGGTTATAGGGTCTACAATCATACCACTATCCGCTCTCTTGACCTTACGTACTTCTTCGGCTTGTCTTTCTATACTTAAGTTTTTATGAAGTATTCCTATACCTCCTTCTCTGGCTATAGCTATGGCCATGGCAGATTCAGTAACGGTATCCATAGCCGCTGATACGAGGGGTATGTTTAGGGAAATATTTCTGCTAATCCGTGAGGTTAAACGAGTTTCTCGGGGAAGAACAGTAGAGGCTGCTGGAATGAGAAGGACATCATCAAAAGTAAGTCCTATACTTTTTATTTTATCGGAATGAAAGTGCATATATTGCTTCTTTCCTCGCAAAAGTACTGTATTTCCTACAGATATAGCTATAAACTTTGTAGAATGAGAAAAATGAAGAAATGCGGATTAGAGTATTACCAAGACTTAGCTTTTTTTAATCTTTCGTTTATCTCTTTTTTCTTTTTTTCTATTTCATCTTCTAGCTGTTTAGCTTTCTCCTCGCTTGTTGCGGAGTCAATGACAGCATCATTCGTCGTGCCTTTTTGAGCTTTGGACGCGGTTTCATTTTTATTAGAAGAGGCAGGGCTAGAGGTTTTTTCTTTTAAAACTGGAGCCGCTGCTTTCACGGCTTTAGATACCGTATCTACTGCTTTTTTAGGCTGAGACATTTTTTCTTTAGGCTTTTCCGTGATTGCGGTTTCTTTAGAATTTTTAGCATCTTTCGCACCCTTCAGTCCTTTTTCAATAATTTGTGCCTTCTTATCTTCCTTAGATGGCTGGGCAGGAGATTCAGTCTTTTTAGAAATAGGTTTTACTGTATCTAATGGAGTATATGTAGGAATAGGTCTATTTTTTTGAATTTGAATGAAAAAAGAATCCGCCACACCTTTATCATCTGTTTTCATCTGTGCTAGCAATTTTGCTTCTTCCTCAGGAGTTATTAGCTTTACACGAGCTAAAAGATTTTTAGTGTTTTCTGATTTTGGCACAAAAATTCTATCCGCTAAGACTTGTTCACGCGTTCTATTATCGGGAAGTTTACTAGGAGGATCGCTAGATACTGTAGCAAACATTTCTCCCGAATTAGGGTTTTTAATTAGGGTATTTCGCTCTAATTCTATAGCTGCTTTTTGAGCAGCTAGTACCGCCTCTCGGCGTCTTTCTTTTTCTCTGACTAATTCTATACTATCTTCTACATATTTCTTTGCGGCGAGTATTCTGCTGAAGCTATCTTTAGAAGCCTTTGCTCTAGCCATAGCCGCCTCTATTTCTATTGCTTTAGCTTTGCGTAGAGCGATTAAAGAGTCTTGTTTTTTCTGTTTTTCTAAGGCTAACATAGAGTCTCTTTCAGCCTTTTTTGCTTTCATTTCTGCTGCAGCTTTTTCTCTATCGGCTTTCAATTTTTCCATGGCCTCCGAGCGTTTAGAGACCGAAGCAGTAGCAACAGGTTCTTTATCTATTGTTTTCGAAGAAGGGGTATAGTTACCATCCTCTTCTTCCTCTATTTCTCTAGCTATTCTTCTTACAGCTTCACTTATAGATTCGTTTTCGCGTCTCTGATATGTTCTCCTCGCAATAGCTTGAGGCTTTTTTTTCTCTATTGCGGGTTCAGCGTTTTTTGGTACAGCTGCACTTGTTTTTTGTGAAGAACTTGGTTCTGATTTTTCAGGGTTCAATTTTGCCTTTTCTTCTTCTCTTTTTCTTTTGGCATCCTCTATTTTTTTATTTACCTCAGCTTTTTTTGCAGAATCTGCAAGGAATTTTTCTCTAATTTTAAGAGCAGTAGCTTCTTTCTTCACTTTCAATATGGAATCACGTCGAAATTGAAGTTTTCCCTTTTCTTCCTCTTCCATTTTTTTAGCGGTTAGTGATAGCTCTTCTCTAGCCTTTTTAGCACTGTCTATAGCTTTTTTTCTCAGCTCCTCTCTCTGCTTTCGCTCTGCTAGCTTTGCAGAGTCTATGACAGGCATGGTAGTGGGTTTTTTAATGGTGGTATTCACTTTAGCCCCTGAGCCTAAGGCATCTACAGCATTGTTTAGCTTATTATCACTGGGTGCATCCGGTAGAGGCACATCTCCTTCAATCTTATAATTATTGGCTGGCTCCGCATCTTTTTTCGTGTTATCACCAGAATAATTCGAAACTTGATTGTTAATATTTTGATCATTGGCTATATTCGAGACGCCAATATTGGATACAGCTACATTGGAACTCTGAACAGGTTGTCCTGCAAAGGCATTATTTAAATCGATGTAAAACTGGTCGAGAAGTCTTTTTATACTAGACCACATTGCGACATTAGCGCCTTCTTTGAGGTCAGTGTTATATGTTTCTTTATAGCCATTGATGGTTTTGTTGAAAAAAGTGTATTCCTGATAAGATTTTGTAAATAGCACTTGAGAGCCTTTACTTACTTGCATATTTATTTTAGATAAGACCCAGTAGCCTTTATCGGGATACAATACAAAGTTTGGATACAATACATCAAGGGTAGGTTCTAGTTTATAGATATTATCACCTTGAGCCGAATAATCTACATTGATATTTGCTTTCGAAAAGTCTTGGTTGATTTTGTTTTTAAATAAAACATTCATCGGGTAGTTCCAATAGTCTCCTATAGCTTCTATCTTTACGGAATCATTTACTTGTTTATTCCAGTTTAGCGAGCGTCTGTCTTTCAGCTCAGCTATATAAATAGTGACTCCATTTTGATTGGTAAAACTAAACTGCGAAGGACTATAAAACATGGAGGTTACATTGCCCTTTAATTCCTTTTTAAGAGGGTTCTGGCTTATTGCCAGGAAAGGTATAAGTCCTAGCAAAATCAAAAATCTATATCTCATACGTTGATATAACTTGGAAGGGTTATTTTTTAAAAACCCAAAGGTAATGTTTTTTTATATTTTAACTCAATAAAAATGGAAAAGAAGCGCTTTCGCCTTAGTTTTAGGAGCTAATTCCCGCTATGCGCTAGTAGTCCTCGCTCCTTTGTCGCTGTGGGCTACCACTTCTATCGGGGCTATGGTATTTAGTACATCGATAAGCCCATATTATATTATTGAGGATTGCTCTAAAATTTAGTCCCGATACACCTCAGGATTGATTCGGAGTCTGCCTTTTACCCATACAAACCTTCTAGGTCTGTGCACTTCTCCTAAGGTCGAAGTAAAGCCTTCAAGGCTATCGAATGGATGTCAGTGCTTTATTCCTAGACATTTACCTCCTCCAGAATAAGACATCAAAACGACCATCTACTAAAATCAGAAAGAATCAGTATTTCAGCATGACTGGTAAACTAAAAATCCTTTTCCTTTGCTTTGAATCTTTATCTGTATGCCGAAATGAAATTTGCTACGTAATACCGTTTGGAATTCTGTAATAGTCCAATTTTCCGCTTTGCTCCAATGGACTAAACACAATTCACAACGGCATTTACCACTCTAAACATATAAACACATTGGACTATTTTATATGTAAGATTGGTATAATATATTTTAGGGCGATTTGGAAGTGCGCCAATACCAATAATTCTTTTTCATTATATTTACACACAGTTGAAATCCTTTTTTAACTAAAATTCGATGCGTCTTGAAACTAGAATTTCTTAATCCTACTCAGAAACTCAAAGCCTCTATTCAGAAACAGAATCTGAAAAGAGAGCAAATAGAGCTATTCAAGTCTAATATCAAATCCACCTTTACCAATATACTAGAAAGCGAGAAAAGAAAGGAAAGCGAGGAGCATTTAAAGGTTATTTTAAGGGATTTTTTACTAGATACGTATTATAAGGGTAAAAATGCCATAAATACTAAAGAAAGAAAAGACCTAGTCATACACAATGGCTCTGAACTGACAAGTTCAGCAGGAGTTTTAATAGAAACTAAGCAACCAAGCAATAAATCAGAGATGATTTCAGCTAAAAATCCCAACAGCAAATCATTTCAGCAACTCATATCCTATTATATTCACGAAAGATTTATCAATGAGAATAAGGAAATCAAGCACCTCATTATTACCAACATTTATGAATGGTACATATTTGATGCGAGTGATTTTGAGCGATATTTCTTTGAAAATAAAAAACTTCGTGATAGCTATAAAAGTTGGAATGATGGCAATATAGGATTCAATAAAACAGACTGGTTTTATAAAGAAGTGGTCCATCCACATTTAGAGCAAAATTTAGAATCCATATCTTGTACCTATTTCAACCTTAAAGACTATGAACAAGTCATTTTCAATAATAACCTAGAAGATGATGAGGCTCTATTGGATTTATACAAAATCCTCAGTCCAGAGCATTTACTCAAAAAACAAACCGCCAATGATAGCAATTCTCTGAATGATAAATTCTACAAAGAACTACTACATATCGTCGGAATAGAGGAAGTCAAAGAAGGAAGCAAGAAAACGATTCAGCGATGTAAGGTGCCGAATGATGGAAGTTTATTAGAAAATGCCCTCAATAAACTCAAAAAAGATTTTAGAGATATATCTGATACAGAGGAACAGTATTCTATAGCACTAGAGCTTTGTATTACTTGGCTCAATCGAATTTTATTCCTCAAATTACTAGAAGGGCAACTTATTAAATACAATCATAGTCTGGATTTTGCTTTTTTAAGCTATGACAAGATTAAGGACTACGATGAATTAGAAGAATTATTTTTTGAGGTATTAGCAGAGAACTATCAGGATAGGTCTAAATCTGTGAATGAACAATTTGGCAATATCCCTTATCTCAATAGTTCGCTATTTGAGAAAACGGAGTTAGAGAAAAAATACTTTGGAATCAATGTATTGAAAGATAGACTGGATTTGCCTAGTTACGACAAGACCGTTTTACGTCCCGATGGCTATCGGGATCAAGTCAAAGGCAGTAGCAAAAGAACGCTAGAATACTTATTTGAGTTTCTCAATGCCTATGACTTCGGAGATGTATCCAAAGGAAAAATCAAGGAAGAATCCAAGACGATTATCAATGCTTCTGTATTAGGGTTGATATTTGAAAAAATCAATGGCTACAAAGATGGCTCATTCTATACACCGAGTTTTATCACGATGCATATGTGCAGGGAAAGTATTAGAAGAGCAGTTATACAGAAATTTAATGAATCTTATCATTGGAACTGTAATGACTTCAAAGACTTATACAATAAACTAGACAAAATTTCAATCCAAGAAGCGAATAGTACAATAAACAATCTTCATATCTGTGACCCTGCTGTCGGTTCTGGACACTTCTTGGTATCGGCGCTCAATGAGATGATAGCTATCAAATCTGATTTAGAAATTCTGGCTGACAAGGATTTCAAAAGAATCAAGGGCTATAAACTGGAGATAGAAAATGATGAACTCATAATCAAAGATGAAGAAGGTAAACTCTATGAATACAATCCCAAAAATGCTGAAAGTAGAAGAATACAAGAAACCCTCTTTCACGAGAAACAAACGATTATAGAAAACTGCCTATTCGGAGTAGATATCAATCCTAAATCGGTGATGATATGCAGACTGAGACTCTGGATAGAATTGCTTAAAAATGCCTACTATACGGAATCTAGCAAATATAAGTATTTAGAAACTTTGCCAAATATTGATATCAATATCAAATGTGGCAATAGCTTGATAAGTAGATTTGAAGTCAAGGATAGTGTATTTGAGAATATACCTAATTTCCAAACGAGGCTGAAAGAATATACCACTTGGGTACAGGTATATAAAGGAGAAAGAGATAAATCAGCCAAAGCACAATTAGTCAAAAAAATAGACCAATTCAAATCTGAATTTAAACTGAGAGATAAGAGAACAGATAAGGTACAGAATGAAATAGATAAGGTAACTATGGAAATTCTGAAATCCAAAAACCCCATGTTTCCTCTCACAGATATAGAAAAAGCAAAGGTCAAAGACTATGAAGCCAAACTTGAAAAACTGACACAAGAGAAAAAAGACATAGAATCCAATCCTATCTATCAGAATGCTTTTGAATGGAGATTTGAATTTCCAGAAGTGCTTGATGAGAATGGTGGATTTATTGGGTTTGATGTGGTGATAGGGAATCCGCCGTATATATCTACAAAAGATATGTATAAAAGGGATATGGAAAAGGATATAAAATACTTTAATAGTAAATTTATTTCTGCTAAATCTGGCAATTATGACATATACATTTTATTTATTGAGAAAGGATTTGAATTGCTTAAAAAAGACTGTAATTTAAATTATATTATTCCAAATAAATTTCTAATCGCCTCATACTCAAATTCGCTTTTAAATTTTTTAAGTTCTAGTAAATCATTTGATAGTTTTATTGATATTTCTAATATAAATGTTTTTGAAGAAGCCTCTGTTTATCCTATTATAATTAACCTTTCAAATAATGAAAGAAAGTCAAGTATATGTATAAAGCAGAATGTTCAGTTAATAGATAACAGTCTAAAAATTAACTATATTAATGACTGGGATTTTATTAAAATGCAATATGTAAAATCAGAAGAAAATAGTACTACTGAAGATTTAATTTTTCATAAAGTTGAGAATATAGCAAGCCTAAATGACTCTCTAACATACTCACCTGGTATAAATGGATTTCAATTTACTAATTATGGAAATTGTATTTCAGAAGGAAGAAAAACTGCTTCAGATAAGAGAGTCATTGTAACAGGGAGTATTGATAGATATGTAATATTAAATAATAAAACTAGATATAAAGGAACAGATTATATAGAGCCATTTATTACATATAATAAAGAAGTAATATCTGAAGGAAAATGGGAATTGTTTTCTTCACCTAAAATATTGGTAGCTGGTATGACAAAAAATATAGAGGCTACATTGGATATTGAAGGCATTCTAGCACCAGCAGTTAGTGTTTATAGTATTCTAGGAGAAATTGAAATACTAAAATCAGTTCTCGCAATTTTAAATTCAAAATTAATAGATTGGTATTTTAAAATTAAGTTTAAAGATAAACATTTAGCAGGTGGATATATTAGTTTAAATACTCAATTACTATCCAAAGTTCCTATTTGTAAAAAAATAAATCAAAATATAAATACTTGTGTCGATAAAATCCTCTCTCTCAAAAAATCCAATCCAGACGCAGATACTAGTGAGTTGGAGGCAGAGATAGATAAGCTAGTCTATGAGCTATATGGGCTGAGTGAGGAGGAAATCGCCGTCATTGAAAATAAATCGTATACTTATGAATAACAACATTTTTATTATTGGAAACGGTTTTGATTTGTCTCATGGATTAGATTCTGGCTATAAACATTTTATCGATTGGGTTTATAAATCCTACTTTTTGCAAGTTGCTAATAAACATTTTGAAAGTAATCTTATTGAATTTGAAATTGATAATCCATTTCTTAACTACCGTATAAAAGACAGCGATAGCTATGTTAAAGGCTATTTCGAAGATGATAAAGTTTTTAAGGAAATATTCTTAAGACTTAAATCCATTTCTGGATATGAAGATTTTTACTCTAAACACCAAGCAGACCTTGGAGTAATGCAAAAAATTAAAAGTAAAACTGGACAACCGCCATATAAATTTCATTATCAGTATGAAAAAAATATTATGTTTAATAATATTATTAATGAATATCACAAAAACAAAAACTGGGTAGATATTGAAAGATTATATTTCAGGTTATTGATTAGCGAACCTAATACTGAAAAGTTAAATCAAGATTTTGAAGTTTTGCAGAACAAATTTGAAGAATACCTAATTCAATTAAATCCATTACAATTCATACCTCAATACAAAGATTATTTTCTAAATTTTAGAAAATATCCTGATGGAAATAATCTTATATTAAATTTCAATTATACTAATACATATACTCACTATATTCCAAATGATTTTCAAGTAATAAATATTCATGGACAGTTGAATGACCCAAGGAACAAAATAATTTTTGGCTATGGAGACTATGAGAGTGAGGATTACAAAAAATTAGAATCTTTAGATGATAATAAGAAACTAAAGAACATTAAACTTTTCGATTATTGTCAAACAGACAATTATGAAAAACTTACAGATAAATTGAATAATCCTTTTGATGTTCATATACTAGGACATTCATGTGGACTTTCAGATAGGGGCTTGTTAAGAGAAATATTGAATAGAAATGAGTGTGTTAAAATCTATGTTTATTATTTTCAATATGAAGCTGAAGGTAAATTAGCGGATGATTATACTGATAAAGTCCAAAATCTTTCCAGATGCTTCGATAATAAGCAAGATTTTATTAGAAAAATTAAGAGTAAAGAAGACGGGTATAAGATGTTTCAAGTACAAAGGAAATAGTAACCAACCCCCTAAAAAATAGAAAACCCGCCCCAGTGAGCATAGTTTCAAGAAGAAACCATAGGCTTGGCGAGTATTATTAAGTGCAAAGATATATCGAAAAATCAAATAATGGCATTCAGAGAAAAATATTGCATTATTTATTTCATCAAAATCAAGCTACAATCGATGAATTGGTTTTGGCTACTGGTATCAATGAAAAAACAGTTCGGATATACTTAAATCAATTTAAAGATGTCGAAAATATTATAAATCGAATTAGTCCAAAATTGAGAGACAAAGATGCAAGATATATTTTTAGGAAGAGTTAGTGATACTTAAGGAACAAACAAATGAGCGATTAAAGTATTGATAAACAACAATTTAGATACATTAAGGAACATTGTAAGCTAAATAAGGAACAAATAAGAGAGATAGATCATTGTATTAGGCGCTATGCAGTTTAGATTAAACAATTTTCATAAAATCAAACCAGATGGTAAGCGAATTAGAGCGAATAAGACAAGGGCAAAAGACGATTTATACAAATATATTTATTCTAAAATATGCGAAATAAAGCCTAATTTTAATATTGGAATCTCTACAGGACGAGAATTAGAATCAGATAATTGGAATCATTCCTATAGACATTGGTGTTTCACTCCTAAAGAATTTGAAATAGATAATACCAAATACAAATAAAAAATGGCTCCATTCCACCTACATATATAATCTAAGATAAACTTAAACCTTCGGTAGCTACAGAGCCAATGCAAATATACAACTATTTATGTTAATGAATGCTAATAAATTGAAAACCCGCCTAAGTGGACAAAATATAAAATTGAAATTACATTGATTTTGCTAGCTTATTCAAATACATTACACCCCCTATTACAACCGTAATAATGGCTATTGTATTGACTATTTCTGCATTTCTGCCATAGAGGTTGGCACAGATGTTTTTATAGCATACAGAGGCTTAATTTGAATAGTTCTTACGAGGATAATATCTCATAATAAGATTATTTTCAAAGTGGTACTAAAAATGGGGGAGCCGACAAAGTCTGTTCATTTTCCCTCTGTCGCTATTCATTTTCTTGTTTTCGTCCGTCAGAATGGCATTGTTGTTGTTCGATTTTTTCTTGTCACTCTTCAGATTTTAACTGTAGTTCTTCATTTTTCATTTGTTGCTGTTCATAGGATTGGTGTTGTCGGTCAGAATGGCATTGTTGCTGTTCGATTTCAATTTGCCACTAATCACTTTTGCCTTGTTGATAATCGATGAAACTCAAGTTATTGATCGCATTTAGTTTTGTATAAGGTAAAGTGCCTGTGTTTAGTAATCAACAATAAAAAGTGTAGATTATTACTGACCTGCGCTTCTTCGCAATATTCAACACTTCATTCGATAATGCTATGCCCTATATTATATCAGAATTGTTTGAAATATATCTTATTTAATCTCTTATATCGTTTGGCACGCCGAATTATCTTCTTTTGGGTCAGTTTAAGCTAAAACTCAAATGTCAAGCCTTCCATAGCCAGTTCTGTATTGGGAAATACTTCTTGGGCTTCGATAAGCAGGGGTTGGAGGTCTAGATAGCGAGCAGAAAAATGTCCGATGAGTAGCTTTTTTACCTGAGCTTCTTTTGCTACCTGAGCCGCTTCGTTGGCTGTAGAGTGTTTGGTCTCTATAGCGCGTGCGAGATCTCGGTGCAGGAAAGTAGATTCGTGATAGAGTAAATCTATACCTCGAAGATAGTCTATGTAGCTAGCGTCATAGCGTGTATCGGTGCAATAAGCAAAAGACTTTTTAGAAGTATTGATTTCTGAAATATCCTCTAAGGTTATGAGCTGCTGGTTTGTCTGAAGTCGATGCTCTTTTACCAAAGTCGATACCTCTGCTGGAGTGAGGTTCAGGGCTTCAATTTTTTCCTTCAAAATTTTTCTGTCAGGAAAGACTTTGTGAAATATAAAACCACAGGTGTCTATTTTATGGCGTAGTGGGATTGTTTCAACTCTAATATTACTATCGGTATAGATCGTTTGATGTGTCATATCGGTCTCGATATAACTTATGGGAAAACGAATAATCGTTTTAGAAATTTCACATTGCAGTTCGATAATTTCCTTTAATCGAGGAGGGCATACGATGATAAGTTCATCGGATTTTTCATGCATGCTCATAGTAGTGAGTAGTCCCATTAGCCCATAATAATGGTCTCCGTGTAAATGAGAAATAAAGATCGCCTTGATTTTATTTTTCTTTATTCCAAAACTATTTAAGCGAAATAAGGTGCCCTCACCGCAATCAATGAGGTACAAATGGTCATTGACAGAGAGCAACTGACTAGAAGGATGCCTATCTAAATATGGCGTAGCACTACTACTGCCCAGAATGGTTAATTTCACTTATCCCCGTAATTAATTTATTCTAGTTCAAATGATCTCGGTATCATGCAGACACGAAAGGTATTCCATCTAATTTAGTTTAACTATCTATTTAAAGAATCGTTTGTATTAGTTTTCTTCAGCGGATAAATCTCTTTCTAACTCTTGTAAAATCAATAGATCTAGAGCCTCTTTTTGAGTGGGTGCTATTAAGAGAACCTTATCTAGTTTCGCAATACGAATTAGATTATTATTACTTTCATTTAGTCCATAAATGACTAGAAACCCTTCATTTTCTTTGGTTGTACGGTCTGCGTTTAACAAGGCTCCTAATCCGCTAGAGTCCATAAAATCTAATTCTGAAAGGTTTAACAAAATAGAGGTATATCCTTCGGCTACTAGAATAGCAATTTCTGATTTCAAATCAGAACTATTATGGCTTGTTAGGTTTTTTTCTTTAATAGTAAATACAGTATATCGTTCATTTTTTTCTAGCGTGCTTTTCATGATGAGAGTCTGAATTTTAGAGAGATTAAATAATTAGTAAGATTACCAAAGCCCGAAATGGATAGAGGTAAATGCCGTGGGAATAATTTGATTAAAGGTTAATTCATTTTTCATTAGATTAACTTTGATTCCAGTAATTAAATACGAAGTCTGAGAAAATCTAGAAACGATACCTCCTCCTACAAAGGCGTTAAAATTGAATTTATTATAGGAGTCAAAACCTGAAAAACTCGTGGTATTGTAAAATCCTAACCCTTCCACCTGTAGAAACACTTCGGGGATGGGGTAAGCCCTCAATACAGGACCGGCGCTTATAGAGTGGGAGTTGATGGTGCCGAATGACCCTGTGTAGGAATATGATGTAGACAATCCTCCTTCAAAATATTCTGACATAACATAAGTGAGCTGAGGACTCACCATGATAAAAAAGAGTTGACCATCAAAAAACGCCGATCGATAGGAATATGATCCTAAGTTGAATGCTCCTCCTATTCGGAGATTTCGTTTAAAGTCAGACATACCTTTATAGGCTTTGGTATTATCCTCTCCTTTTGGTTCTTCCTTCTTTTTTTCAGAGACATCTATCGAATCTGATTTCTGATAGATAGGTTCTCTTTCATTATTTTTTTCATTTTTATTATACTCGTCTTGTGCATTAAAGGTCAATGATGATAGCAATAACAGAAAGGTAAAGAATAGTTTCATGAATGTAAATTTTATATTTAAGAACGATGATTTACGATTGGTTTAAGAATTTCGTTGAACTTGTGAATAAAAAATTTTCAAGATTAAATATATTCAAATTTTATTAAATACGATAGTTATTTCAAGTTTAAGAATTGATTTAAGAATGTTTTAACATTATAATTAACCGTCATTATGAGCAAATTTAGTCAAATAATACAATTGAGTTCAATAAAAAGTAGGTTATTGTATTCAACTAATTAGTCGGTTATAGGGTCTTCGCAAATTACATTTTCTTTATATTATATCAATAGTGGTTTAAATGATATCTCATAAAATTATTTACCTAATGGTGATAGCAGTATAGAAGCAATTGTTTTAGAATTCTACTATTTTTGCTGAGAAAAATTATGGAGTATGGAATTCTTAAGTAGAAGTGAATTATTAATAGGAGCTAGTGGATTGAAGAAATTACAGAATGCCCATATATTAGTTATAGGTCTAGGTGGGGTAGGAAGCTACGCAGCAGAAGCTCTAGCTAGGGCGGGTATAGGTGAAATGACTATTGTGGATGGCGACCATGTGGTCCAATCGAATATTAATAGACAATTGCAGGCATTGCACAGTTCCATAGGATTATCAAAATCTAGTTTGATGGTAGGGCGATTAAAGGATGTGAGTCCTCAGCTTAAAATAAATGAGGTGAATCGGTTTTTAGGACCAGAAGATATAGAAGAGTTATTGAGTCAGCAATTTGCATATGTGTTGGACTGTATCGATTCTGTTACACCTAAATTGCAAGTCATAAAGTTATGTAAACAGCGAAAACTTAGATTTATCTCATCTATGGGTGCAGGAGGCAAAATGGATCCATCTCGAATAAAAATTGCGGATATTAATGAAACGAGAGACTGTTTTTTTTCTCGAGAAATTAGAAAAAGGCTTAGAAAGGAGCATTATAACTATGGAATCAAAGTAGTATACTCTGATGAAGTTGTAGAAAAAGATAAAATGGAACTAACAGACGGAACAAATTTTAAAAAGTCCTACTATGGGACTATATCCTATATGCCAGCAATGTTTGGGCTTACTATGGCTAGCTATGTGATTCGTAAATTACTTGTCTAAGCTCTTACAAAATTTCAAGACAAGTTTTTATGTGCTATACATATTATCTGGCAGCCTTTACTGATTATAGCATCCCGAGCGTCTGTCCTTTTTAGTTCTTACGTAATCTATTCCATCTTCTTTCTCTCTGTTGCCAAATGGCATAACTTTTAAACTCAAATATACGTCTGCACCTCGCAATTTAGGTTGAGAAAACAATAAAGCATTTATGTGATCTGAGCCGATAGTCAATAATCCAAGACGAACATAAGTTCCTATCCCCATCCACTTGTCTTCTGTCAATGAGATATTGGCACCAGCTTCAAACCAACGTTTTTCATAGCGTGCTCCTACCGCCATGACATTAGGCGCAGCGATTTGTCTTTCCAAGGTTTTCAGTCTGCGGCCTATAAATGCATGAATATAAAAATCAGAACGAATATTATAGTCCCAAGATATATTTATAGACGTCGGGGTATGAACTGTCATTTCATTATCTACCTTGGATTTCAAGGAGTCCCCTTGATATACTGCAGCAGATAGTCGTTTGATTAAATCATAATTGTGATTTAAGTTATTATGGATAGTAGTTAAAACATTAAAGTCTGCATCTTTGATGGAGAAATTGTGTTGTTCTGTATTTTTGTCAAATCTAATAGAACCCAAGTCTTTTATTGCTATACCAAATTTCATATAATGTGTACTATTGGATTCTTCATCTTCATTTGGTATCATATACTCTGCTCCTAGGTCAAGCCCCAGTCCTGTCCCCTGAATGCCAAAATTATAATTATTAGTAGTACGAGACGCACCAGTAGCAAATCCAATACTGGCATTGGCTGTAGAGGCAAAAAAAGTATCTCGTTCGCGGAAAAAATTATAATCAGATTTATTTTGCACATAGAATGATTCAAATCCAATTAGATATTTTGGATTTGCTCCGACAGCCAACGTATGACCATTTTCTAGTTCTAGGGCATATCCTATATGTAGTCCAATTTCACCCCAAGCCATAGCATTAACAGAGAACGGGGTTACTTTATAGGGATTAAAATCAATAATATTCTGAAGGTTATTGTAATTAAAGAAATTGGGAGCATTTAGACCATCAGCTGCTATTTTTATATTGGAGAATGCTCCGAATGAAAATCGCTTGACCTTAAAGCAAAACGAAGGAAGATGAATGGTCTGCTGAAACATAAGACCTGTAAGTGTCTGATCATATGTGTTCGCAAAAAATAAGGAATTAGAGTTTTTATCGTAGTCAAAGGGAAGTGTATCCATGCCATTTCTAATAGTTTTTCCAGCGGCCGATATCAGGCTCTCATCTTGAAGATATCCATATTCTGTATAGAAATACAACCCTGTGCCTAAAACATTTATATCCCAGTTTGGTTTTTTAGTCACGAAGCTTGCTGGATTTTCTTGAATGCCATAGACTCCTGAATAACCACCAATATGATTTCCAAGGTATCTTTGACTATGCAGAGAATAAAAAGAAAATGATATAATAGCGAAAAGTATTAGCCTCATGAATAGACAACTAAAAAGTGTAAAAATTATTGCATAAACTTATCCTCTTCATAGATGGTATAGAGGAGGGTTCTGCCTACAGCCTTGAGGGTCGATTTATCTACGGAGCCCATATTGTCATCATGTGTATGCCAGTAATCTGCAAAACCTCCATTGTTTAATTTATAGTGAATTATGTCTATGGTAGGAATGCCCGCTAATTTATTGACATAGAGATGGTCATCGGTAATAGCTCCCATGGGTTCGCTCAAAAAATGCTTGTCATAACCCAATCGCTGACCATGATTCCAAACACGATTCAAAAGATTGGAGGCATAGTTCATACTGGTTTCTTCTTTTAGAAATGTAGCATCCTTTCCTCCCACCATATCTAACAATATTCCCCAACGAGGAAGAAATTCGTGTTTGGTGTTTTTCCCCCAGTATTGAGAACCTAGGCACCAGCTTTCATTCATTGGAGGGAGTCCGCTATTTTCAGGCTGTCCATAATCTTCTAAATCGAAAAATACAATATCTACACCGAGCGTAATCGGTTTCTCTTTGAAATTTTTCAATAAAGCAAGAATCACGCCCACACCGCTTCCGGCATCATTGGCTCCTAATATAGGTCCTGTAGGATTTTTAGGATCATGATCTGCTATAGGTCTTGTGTCCCAGTGTGCGCAAAGTAAAATTCTATTTGGGTTCCTTGGATTTAACTTAGCTATTATATTTTTTCCTTTGTGCTTTTTGCTATCGTAGGTAATAGCATCGAATTCCTGATAATAAGCGGTATCGGCTAGCTCTTTCAAAGTAGATAAAATCCATGCAGCACAAGCCTTATGCCCTGAAGAACTCGGCACGCGAGGACCAAAAGAAACCTGTTTGTCTATATAATTATATGCGAGATTTTCGTCGAAATTTAGGTAGGTAGATTCAATTGAAGGGGGTGCATTATCTGTTTGTGCCTGACTTTCTTCTTCTTTTGATTTGAAAAATTGGCAAGAATTGAAAAGAAAAATAAATAATAGAAAGTATAAATATTTGATCATATTGCAAAGCCTTAGATATGACAAAAATAGGATAAAAAAGTGAGGTCAGTTCTTTTTCTTAAGGTTTTGAAGTTTAAAAAACTTGAGGCAGACTAATTCACTAAGACTTGCCTTTCATAACCTCATCAATCACTGCCATGATATTGCTCAATGATTCAGCAATGGAATATTCGCAAGATTTTAAAATACCATAATACTTTAATTTGTATGCAAGGTCATCGTTTTTTCGATAGATTTTATATATATCATCTATCGAGGTTGATTTCTTTTTTTTATTTACCCAACGATAATCTTTTAGATGAACATCATAGGTAGATTCTTTAAAGCTTATAAGTATGGTGGAGGTGATAATACCTTCATTGATTATCTGGTGTGCTTGAATATCTTTTAAATTAAAACTTTTACAGGGGTATACGACAAAAAGCTCGATATAATTTTTTCCTGAATCTAGGAGGTGATAATATTCAGCATTCATAGTATTGAGAATATGGGTCGAAAACAAGTTGACAATTTTGTCTTTTTTTATGACAGTTTCATCAAGAGTCGTTGTCAAACCAATTTTAGATTCATTATTGCTAGGCAAATTGATTTCTTCATCTGCAGGAATAAGCGTTTTGACTTGTGCTAGGGTCGAAGAAATAACCATGCCTAAAACTAGGCTTATAAATATTTTCAAAATTACTTATTTAACTCTTTGAGTATTTCCTCTTCACTGGCATAGCCCAATTTTTTCCAAACAACGCGATCATTTTTATAGATGAAAATATAAGGCAGACCGCTCACCCCGAGAGACTGGCAGAGCTCAGGATTGTCATCTGCATTTATTCTTATAACTGTGACATCTGATGCCAATTTGGATTCAATTTTTTTCAAGAAAGGTTTCATTTTCTGGCAAGGAATACACCATTCTGCATAAAAGTCAATGAGTATTTTCTTAGTTTTACCTTTATAAAGTGCCTCATAGTCTGCCATAGACATACCTGATTTTTTCTCACCTTTAGGTGAACTAAGTGGCAATTTACTAGTTCTCCAAGCCATAATGCCACCACTTAAACCATAGATTTTTTTAAATCCCATCTCTTTAGCTTTTCGCATGGCGTTACCGCTACGACCACCACTCAGACAATAAAGAAACAGAGGGGTATTTCTATCTAGTTTATCTAATTCTGCCTCGAAATTTTCGGCATTCCAGTTTATATTTATAGCTCCTTCAATGTAGCCCTCAGAATATTCTTCAGGAGTCC
The DNA here is from genome assembly GCA_016787225.1 of Chitinophagales bacterium. Classification (NCBI taxonomy): domain Bacteria; kingdom Pseudomonadati; phylum Bacteroidota; class Chitinophagia; order Chitinophagales; species Chitinophagales bacterium. The sequence continues at coordinate 90,429 of JAEUUY010000006.1, read as the reverse complement.
TTACGTCTATAAGATTTTTTATTTTTTCAGAGGCGATTTTTTTGTAATACTGGTTTGCATCTAACTCAGACTCCTGACTAGAACATGAGTTGAATATCATGAGACAAGCACTAAAGAAAAGAAATTTGTACATGGTATAAATTCAAAGTACTAAATTAACTCATTTTCCTTTTCTATGGTATCAAAATATTTTTGATAATAAGCGTTTGTTTGAAGCAAACTGGCGTGGGTTCCTGTTCCGACTATTATTCCTCGATCCAGTACAATGATTTTATCAGCTTGCATGATAGTAGATAATCTATGCGCTATAATAATTGATGTTTTATTCTGAATGCTTTGTGAAATCAATTTTTGAATGTAAAATTCAGTGTTGGAGTCAATGGAAGAAGTGGCCTCATCTAGAATCAAGACACTCGGTTTTTTGGCAATTGCTCTGAATAAGGATATAATCTGTTTCTGACCGTGCGACAATGAACTTCCGCGTTCTTTGATTTCAAAATCATAATTACCCGGTAGTTTCATAAAAAAATCATGGATATCCAGATGTTTAGCCATCTCAATAATTTCTTCACGAGTTGTTTTCATAGTTTCAACAGCAATATTTTCGAGTATACTGCCAGAAAATAAATAAACATCTTGCAATACCATAGCTATTTGCGAGCGCAAGAAGTTTAAGTCATATTCTTCAATCGGTTTTTTATCAATGAGGATTTTTCCAGATTGATATGGGTAAAATCTATTGAGAATATTTATTATACTTGTTTTCCCAGATCCGGTGGCTCCTACAATTGCTAAAGATTTTCCAGCCTCTATATGAAAAGTTACTTCCCTAAGCACTGGCACTCCCGCTGTATATGAAAAACAGACCTTTTCAAAATCTATGTCTCCTAAAATTGGGATATCTTTTATTTTACCCAGATTAGTTTCCTGGGTCTCTGTATCCAATAAATCAAAAACACGTTTTGATGCTACAAAGCCCATTTGAATAGAATTGAACTTATCAGCGATAAACCGCATGGGCCTAAATAATAGATTCAGATATAACAAGAAAGAAGTGATGACCCCTGCGGATAAATCTTTCTGCTCAAAGCTATGCAAAGCTACATAGGAAACCACCAGTCCAATACTGATGGATATGAGGGTTTCCAATACAGGAAAGAACCAAGAATAATACCATATACTTTTAAAGTTCAGTTTAGTGAATTCTTCATTGATTTTATTAAATTTTTTCTGTTCTTTGTCTTCTACCGCAAAGGCCTTAACTATCTTAAATCCCATGAGATGCTCTTGAACAAAAGCATTCAATTCACCTATTTTATCCCGTAGTTTTTCATTGACCACCTTCACCTTTTCTTTAAATATATAGGTCGCTATATATAGAAATGGAAGTGTGACTAATGAAATCAGTGTCAGTTTTACATTCGTGTAGAGCATAAAGCCAAGCACGAAAATTATCGTTAGAATATCAGATACTATAGTAAAAAAATTATCTGAATAAACCTCATTGATGGTTTCTACATCATTCACGGTTCGTGTCGTTAGTCTTCCTATAGGTGTTTCATCATAATATTGAATATGCAAATTCATGAGATGAGAAAAAACTTTCTTTCTTAAATTATTGACAATATTTTGACTAAAAAAAGAAGTAGCAAATACGAAAATATATTTCAGTAGAGATTCAAAGACTAAAAGCCCGAATAATAAACTGGCATTAAATACAAGGCTATCTTTTTGACTTGACTTAATATCAATATCGATTATTTGCTGCAATAAATAAGGACGCAAAGGGGTCAGGGAAGAAATGATGATGGCAAGTACGAAGCAGCCTATAAACCAGTTTTTGTAAGGCAATGCTTGTTCTATTATATGTTTATATACCGATTTTTTAGTCTCCATTTTCTAAGAAAGGATAATCAAGTTTAACTAGATGTAAGCCATTCGCTGGTGCTAAATTAATAAGCCGAAGGGGGGATTGCTGTTGCATGCTTATATGAAACTCTTCTAGCGATAGCTTCTCTCTACCGATTAGCACGAGAGTCCCCACAATGCGCCTAACCATATTATGCAGAAATCTATTTGCCGATATTTCATATCGGTAATAATGTTCCTCTAATTGTTCTATTTTACTGGTATAAAGAGTGCATTTTGTTTTCTGTTTTTCCTTGTCTAATTTTATCAGGGGCAAAAACTCGTTGTATGCTAATAATTCCGTGGCCGCTTGCTGCATCAGTTCTAAATGAAGTTGATGATGTAAATATTCATAACTGTAAAGTCTACGAAAGGGATTCTTTTGCGTGTGAATAAAGTAATGGTAGGTTCTTTTTGTAGCATGGTATCTACTATTGGTTTCTACTGGTACCTCAAATATCTCCTTGATCGCAATACTCCTAGGGAGAATGGAATTTAGCTTCATACAGATAGAACTATCAGGAACGTCCTCTATATCCCAGTGCGCGTAGTAATCGTCTGCATGCACTCCTGTATCAGTCCTGCCACAGCCTACAATCTTTTGAGGAGAGCGAAATAAGGTGGTCAAAGCGGATTCAATAGTCCCCTGAACAGATTCTTGCTCATTTTGATTTTGCCACCCGCAAAAATTAGTGCCATCGTAGGATAACCTTATAAAAAATCGTTTCTTTCCAGACATTTTCACAAATGTAGAAAGATGCAACAAAACCTTTCTCAGAACTTAGTTAAATAGCCTAAAGGAAGTTAAGACTATATCATATTCGGCGCAAGAAAGTGATATTTTTGTTCCTTCTTTTTAAAAAGACAGTCAAATTGAGATAAATTGTTAAATTTGTCCATCTATTTATATAGGACTATTTAAAAGCTTGTTTTTAATAAGCTTTTGATAGTCTAAACCTAAAATAATTAAACATACATGAATAAGTTTTTTAAATCCTTATTAATGCTAATTTTGATAACTTCTAAGCTAATTGCTCAGGATTATGTCACCATCCAAAAGGCAATCAAGGCTGAGAAGGCACACAATTATGCTAAGGCTATAAAGTATTTTAATTGTGCACTAGAAAAGGATCCAAACAATGATTACCTTCATTATAAGCTAGGCAAGAATTATTTTAACCAAAACGATTATGAGACATCTATCTATCATATGGAGCAGGCCAAATCTCTTATGAAGGACAGCATGAATTATCATTTTGATATGTATCATTTATACTCAGTTACTGGCTATACAGCTTTAGCTAAGGAATCTTTTATTCGATATATCAATTTGTGCCCAACTTGTGTTAAATCAGATTTATTGCCGGGTGGTCAAAGCAATAAGTTTATTTACAGTAAACCAGTGAAAGAGCCTGAGCTCATGGGATATGAAACCAGAAGAACAGAGTATTATCCTTACATTATTGACGATAACACTATTCATACCCTAAATGCAGGAATGCCTTGTAAGAGCAATACAAATCCATTAAATATAGAAGGAAATTTAACCTATAATTACTCTCGACATGATTTTATGTTCTTTGATGTAGATCATCGCAGACAGATAAATAGATGGGGAGGTTTTGAATATGGACCTTATACTATGTCCAAGAAGCTTGATATCATTTATGCGACTAGGCTAGATGAGGACAATGACCGAATGTTTATCTATTTCTCAAAAAGAAAACCAGAAGATGGTAGTCTTGCTTGGGAGCGATTTATTCCTATTGAAATAGAGATTGATAAGGGTAAATACGACTTTATTCATCCTATGCTAACCAGTGATGAAAAATATCTAATTTTTTCTAGTAATCAACCAGGTGGACTAGGAGGATATGATTTATGGATAGGAGAAATAGAAAATCATACGAAAGTGAAAAATGTGAAAAGTCTAGGAACCTATGTAAATACCCCTGGCGATGAGTGTTTCCCAACTATTTATGATGATCGTGTTATATTCTTTGCATCCACTGGGCATTATGGACTAGGTAAGTTAGATATTTATGCTGGAGTCAGAGGGAAAGGTTCTCGATTCAATAGAACTTATAATTTAGGGGCAAACTTTAATTCTGAAAATGACGATTATGCCTTGTTTTATCATCCGAAGAAAAATGTAGGTTACTTTACATCTAATAGATTTGTAAATAAGTTTGATTTCCATTCAGATAGAATTTATAAGCAATCATTTGATAAAATTAAAACAACTATCACCGTAAAGGATGAATTAAAAAGACCTATTAGCGGTATGAAAATTTCAATACCATCAGAAAAAGTGGAAATGAAAACAAATGAATTGGGTCAAATTACAACGACTTTATCTCCTATTGGGTATAAGAAAGTTGTGGTAACTGGTGACTATCATCAATTGGTAGATACAAACTTATATCCATTTGAAACACGACTTGATCTGGAGGCTAGACGAAATCTTCCAAAGGATTTTGTAACATTTGTTCTTTTGTCACATCCTTTCGAAAATACCTATCCGAATGTGTTCTATAAAATCACGAATACAGCGGATTGTACCAATTACTCTGGATATACTGATGAATCTGGTATAGGTCAAGTAGTCTTATATCAAAATGAAGAGTATAAAGTGGAGGTACCTGAACTAGGCTTTGTAAGCCCGGTTATGAAGTTTACCGGAGATAAAAACAAAATATTTGTAACAAGTGATCTACCTGAAAAAAAGAATGAGTCTAGCTCACCTAAGCCTAGTGCAGCTGTAGAAGAGAAACCGACAGACCGATTTGTTATTTATTACGAGACCACACAGTGGAACATTACAGCTGCTGTAGACAAACAAATGAGCAACATCATTAAAGAACTAAATAAGAATCCAAATTACCGTTTAGAATTGAGTGCACATACCGACTGTCAAGGAGATGCCAAAACAAACCTCGTCTTATCTAGACAGCGATTAGCGGAGGCAACGAAGCTTTTCTTTATGCGTGGTGCTAACGAAGCCCAGATTATCGGTCGCTATTTTGGAGAAGAAAAACCAGCGAACAACTGTCACTGCGATAGTAAAGATAATTATGACTGTTCTAATGAAGAAATGAGTAAGAACAGGAGGACTGAAGTTAGGTTGATAAAATAAAGTAATTAATGAAGATTTCATTTCACGGTGCAGCAAGAACTGTCACCGGCAGTAAGCATTTGCTTACATTGTCTGATGGTAGAAAAATCCTTTTAGATTGTGGACTTTTTCAGGGGGGTAAAGATATTCAATCTTTGAATCATCATTTTGGATTTGATCCTAAAGAAGTAAGTGCTGTCGTGCTATCACATGCTCATATTGATCATTCAGGACTGCTTCCTAAACTGGTAAAAGAAGGATTTACTGGGCCAATATATTGTTCGCCTGCTACCGCCGACTTGGTAGAAATTCTTCTAAAGGATAGTGCAAAGATTCAAGAAGAGGATACTAAGTTCATTAATAAACGTAGAATGTCCTCAGGCCTATCCCCAATTCAACCGCTATATACCATGAAAGATGCCGAAGTAGCGCTTTCAAGATTGGTTGACAGAAAGATGAATAACTATTTTGAAGTGATACCAGGCATAGAATGCATGTATACAGAAGTAGGACATATTTTAGGCAGTTGTGCTGTCAATTTGAATGTGACCGAGAAGGGTAAAACGAGAAAAATTTGTTTTACAGGAGACATAGGTAGATATGGACATCCATTTTTGAAAAATCCCGAAAAATTTCCACAAGCAGACATTATAATATGTGAAAGCACTTATGGAGATTCACTGCATGACGATGCGGCTTTAAATGAAAAAGTTTTCTATGAAATAGTTCAGGAAACGTGTATAGAGCGCAAAGGAAAATTAATCATTCCAGCATTTAGCGTCGGTCGAACGCAAGAAATTGTCTATGCACTCAATAAACTAGACCTTGCTGGCAAGTTGCCTCCTATAAGAGTTTTTGTAGATAGTCCTCTCTCTATAGCAGCTACAGAGATTACGAAAAAAAATAAGGCATGTTATAATAAGCATATACTAGAAGTGATGGAGAAAGATGAAGACCCTTTTGATTTTAAAAATTTGGTTTATATCAGTGAAAAGGAGGATTCTCAAGCTCTGAATGATTATAAAGATCCTTGTATTATAATATCAGCATCTGGTATGGCAGAATTCGGTAGAATTAAACATCACATAGCGCATAATATTGAAAAGGAGAAAAACACCATCTTAATTGTAGGCTATTGTGAGCCTAATAGCCTGGGAGCTCGCTTGCTGAGAGATGAGCCACAGGTAAGAATCTTTGGCCAATACATGAATAAAATAGCTCAAATAAAGAAAATAAAATCCTTTTCTGCACACGGGGACTACTCAGATATGTTGCACTTTCTTTCTTGTCAAGACCCCAAAAAAGTAGATAAGTTGTTTTTAGTTCATGGCGAATATCCTGTTCAGAATAATTTTATGACGAAATTGATTAAGGCGGGGTATGATTTTATAGAAATACCTGAATTGCATCAGGAATTTTTTGTTTAATAATTATCTTGATAAATATATAGGCAGCTGCCTCCTTTTATTTTGTCAATAATTTCTTTGGCTAAATCTACAGGTAAGGCTGGGCAACCATGACTTCTACCTAGTCTTCCATGTTGATTGATAAAATCTTCACTCACATAGTCTGCGCCATGTAAGACGATAGCACGTTTATATGCATTATCATTGATTCCTTCTTCTAGTCCATGCAGTCTTAGAGAATATCCATGTTTGCCATAGTATGTTTCGCCTGTTTTATAGAAACCGAGACTAGACATATGAGAGTCTTCTTTATTGGAAAATTTAGTAGCAAAGTTTTCTCCGGAATTTTTTCCATGAGCTACATAAGTTTGATATAATAACTTTCGTTTCTGTAAATCGATAAGATAGAATCGCTTACTGGTAGAAGGTTCTCTAAAATCTATAATGGAAATGTAGCGGGTGTATTTGCAATGTTTTCTTTTGCCTTCCAAGGCTTTTTCAAAAATGGAGAGGTTGAGTTTTGTCTTTAAATGAAGGTCATTGTATATAGAGGTATAGTCTGAGAAATTATATCGTGAATCGAAATATAACAAGCCAAAAAAAAATAAGACTGCTACAACTAAAGTTGCAATTTTGTAATTCATATTCTTACCCCAAACTCTGTAAGTCCACCATATTTTTGTACTTCGCATTTTCAGTATAAAGGGATTCATGTGTGCCTGTAGCGATGATTTCGCCTTCATCCATCAGAATAATACAGTCTGCATTTTTCACCGTACTCAATCGATGAGCAATAATGATGCTCGTTTTATTTTCTAATAAAATATCTAAGGCTTTCTGCACCTCCGCTTCGTTCTGACTATCGAGTGCAGAGGTGGCTTCGTCTAGCAAAACTATTTCTGGATTACGGAAAGCTACTCTAGCTATGGTCAGTCGCTGCTTTTCTCCACCGCTGAGAACGCTGCCGCGCTCTCCTATATTATTGTTAGATATCCGTTTGGCAAATTCGCTTGCATTTCCTATTTCTAAAGCTTGTTTTATAGCACTAGGTTGTGATTGACCAAAAGATAAATTATTATCAATAGTATCATTAAAAAGGAGAGCCTCTTGCGTTACTAATCCGAATAGCGAACGATAAGACTCTAAGGCAATATTTTGAATATTTTCGTCGTCAATTTTTATCATGCCTTTTGTAGGTTGATAAAAACCCAATATTAAATCTAGAAGGGTACTTTTGCCTGCACCACTCTGACCCACGAGAGCATATTTTTTTCCTTTATCAAATTGAAAACAGATATTGTTTAGAGAATTCAACTCAGAATTTTCGTATTGAAAAGAAATATTCTCTAATCTTAAGGCAGATTCGAACTTTGTTTTTTTCAGTCCTTCCTCATTAAAATTAATTGTATTTTCTGATAGGATGGTTTGAATTCGTTCATAGGATGCCATCCCTTTTTTTATTTCATAAACAGCCGATGAAAAACTCTTGGCTGGTGGTATGAGTTGAGAAAAGACGACCATAAAGGCTATAAAGGTAGAAGCAGTCAATCCATCGGCATTCAATTCCTGATTACTTAATACAATTTGTCCACCAAACCATAAAACGAGACAAACTACGACAATAGCTAAAAATTCTGTCAGGGGTGAAGACAAATCTCGTTTGCGATACATTCGACTATAAGTCTCGAAGTAGTTTTTATTTTCCAGTTTAAATTTTTCATAAATCCAACTCTGAACAAAAAACGCCTGAATGATTTTGATACCATAAATACTTTCATCCAAAATAGAAGTAAGTCTACCAGTTACTTCCTTGCCTTCACTGCTTTCTTTCTTCAAGCTTTTCCCTATTCTGCCAATAATGAGAGCCATGACGAGAATCATGCCAAAAACAAATAAGGTGAGCTTGGCACTCATCGTGAGCATAGCTGCTAGAAATAGAATAATATTGAGAGGCGACTGAATAGACGTCTCCAAGGTATTGATAATACTATATTCAATTTCGGACAAGTCCGAAGTAAATTTGGTAATAATATCTCCTTTATTATTTTTCTGAAAAAAGGAAATAGGCAGGCGAATGAGACGCTGATACATGCGGTCTCTCAAGTCATATATCATATGGTTTCGCAAAGGCGCTAATACATAAAGGGCTAGGTAGCGAAAGAGGTTTTTAAGGAGAAATATAATACAAACCACAATACAAAAGAAACCGAGTGCAGCTATTTTTCCTTTCTGCTGTATCTGTAGGGATAGAAAATAATAAAACGAATCAATGAAATAGCTTTTGGAAAAACTAAATTTCGGTTGTTCGAGAATGAGCGGTGTTTTATCAAAAAGTAATTCTAAAAATGGTACCAACATCACTAAACTCACCAGCGAAAAAATCACCGTGAGGACACTAAATACTGCGAAAAGTCCTACTAGCTTTTTGTGCGGGAGAATATGACGAAGAAGGGTGAGGTAGGATTTCATATATTTTTTTTATCACAAGGGGCACAAGGATTTTTCATGAAGTTCACAAGGTTAGATAGTTCCATTAATAATACGCTTAACTCATAACATTAGCATTCTTCTTATGCACTTTCTAATAATCTAGGTCCTAGATTTTTATGTACTTTGAGACCACAATCAAATACTATTGTGGAAATTTCATTTTCACTCATTTTTAACTCCTTGTGTTCTTTGTGAATTTTCTTTGCGTCTTTCGTGGTTAAGAGCACTCTTACACCTCCCTATTCACATCAAACCCTTCCAAAATCTCTGCTACTCTCTTTACGAATGTACCGCCGAGCATGCCATCTACGATTCTATGGTCATAGCTATGAGATAGGTACATCATCGATCGAATACCAATAGTATCCCCTTCTGGAGACTCAATCACTACAGGTTTTTTCACGATTGCACCTACTCCCAGAATGGCTACTTGAGGTTGATTAATTATAGGTGTGCCGAAAAGATTGCCAAAGGAACCAAGATTGGTCATAGTATAAGTTCCACCTTGAATTTCATCTGGCTTTAATTGATTTTTCTTAGCGCGTTGCCCTAGGTCATTTACTTTCTTGGCTAGTCCTAGTAGATTCAGCATATCAGCATTTTTTATGACTGGCACTATGAGATTGCCATCTGGAAGTGCTGCTGCCATACCGATATTGATATCTTTTTTAAGCAAAATATTGTCTCCATCTACGGATGAATTAACCATAGGAAATTCAATTAAAGCCTTGGCAATAGCTTCAATAAGTATAGGGGTAAAGGTTAAATTTTCTCCGTATTTTTCTTTAAACTTGTTTTTAACCTTATTTCTCCATACCACTACATTGGTCATATCCGCTTCTACAAAACTGCAAACATGAGGTGATGTCTGAACGGATTTTATCATATGCTCACCTATCAGCTTTCTCATTCTGTCCATTTTCTGCACTTCCACATTCGGTCCAAAGTCAACAGGGACTTCTGTTTTCACTATTTGTGTAGTTGGCTTAACTTCAGTCTTTACACTTGTAACTATCGTAGATTCGGATAATGATGAACCTGACTTTCTAGCATTTATATAAGCGAGAATGTCATCTTTGGTTACTCTTCCATTTTGCCCAGTTCCCGGCACATTATCCAGTTCCGCTTGGTTTATTCCCTCTTCTCTAGCTATATTTATAACGAGTGGAGAATAGAATCTATCTTCATTGCTTACCAATTTAGATTCGTGAGATGATATGCTTTGCTCAATTTTGCCTATTTCTTCCTTAACTATTTTTTCGACCTTAGGTTCTTCTATTGTTTTGTCTTCCATTTTAGGTTCGGGACTAGTTGAGGCCTCTCCGCCAGTAGATATGATGGCAAAAGGCTTGCCTACGGCTATCACATCATTTTCGCCAAAGAGTTTTTTATGCAAGGTACCCGATGTGGTGGATGGCACTTCGCTATTGACTTTATCGGTAGCTACCTCTATGAGATTCTCGTCTATAGCCACAGAATCTCCTTCATTTTTCATCCAAGAAATAAGGGTCGCTTCTATTATTCCTTCTCCCATGGCAGGGAGCAACACTTCTACTAAAGCCATTTATTTAATTAATAATTAAGAATTAATAATGAGAATGGTATCACATTAATTAGCAGCAAAAATAGCGAATAACTAGAAACTAAACACTAGAAACTAGAATGGGTCATATTCTTCCTGCAAAATGCGGAATTCACACCTTCTATTGCGCTGTCGTCCTTCTGGATTGTCTGTTCCATCAGGGTTTTCGTTTGGAGCTATGGGCACAAATTCTCCATAACCCTTGCTGGTCAGTCGTTCAGGATATATTTTTTTATTATCTATGAGGTAAAATCGAATAGCTTCGGCTCTTCGCTGACTGAGGGTTTCATTGTATTCGTCCGTACCGCGACTATCGGTATGGGCACTGAGCTCTATCTTCAATGTAGGATTGGCTACTAAAACTGGCACTACGAGAGAGTCAATAATACGCCTAGCCAACGGGGTAAGGGTAAAGCTATCAAATTCAAACTCGACAAGTGGTAAGAGTATAGGGTTGAAATCTATAGGGTCGAGCTCAAATTCAATTTGATATAAGGAATCATTCTTGATTTCAAGAAGAGCCTTTTTTCTATAAAATTTAGGAGCATGAACCTCAATTTCATAAGTTTTTTTTACTAACAAATCTTTGATAACAGCAGTATCCTGTCCTACGCCATTCTCTACAAAGGACAAATCGTTGGTATCTATTTTGAATAATTGATAAGTAAATCCAGGAATGATTTCTCGAGTTTTTTTATTGATGGCTTGAACTTTTATTTTACCTGATTTTTTATTTCTCTGTATTGAAGTCATTTCCCAAAAGAAGATATCATCGCAGCAATGTGGGTTAATGAGAGAATTTTCACTATATCTATTGGAGACCAAATAGCCATCTGTCAATGATTTATTCGGTGTAAAAAACACGTCATCTTGAGGAGAATTGATTTCTTCACCTAGTGTGGACACATTTTCAAAAAGACTACTTTTGAGTGTGCTATAGTAAATATCATGCCCGCCTTTTCCACCTCGTCCATTGGAGCTAAAATAAAGAGTATTGGTAGGAGTATGGTAGTGTGGCGTAATATCATCTTTTGGGGTATTAATTTTGCCTCCAAGATTGCGTGGCGTAGAGAATGTCAGTAGCCTTGTATTATAAAAGCTCATATAAATATCATATCCACCCCTACCTCCTTCTCTATCGCTCGCAAAAAACATAAACGGCGAATTGCGTACGGCATCAAAGCCTATGGTGACATGAGTGTTGGAAGACTCGGGAGTGGTCAATTCGGGTATAAGCTCAGGTTTAGTCCATACTTTATCTTTAAATTTGGATTGGTAAATATCGCATTTATATTTTTTCAATTCTTCACTGTACTTACAGCCGCTGATATATAAAACGCGCTTGTCGAGACTAAAGGCAAAGCTGCTAATTTCCATGTCGGGAGTTTCGACCGGAAAATTCTGAATATCTGCAAACACTTCTTTTTGTCCCTTGGCGGTGTATATGGCACGAGTCGCCATTATTTTTGCCTTCTCTAGTTTGTTGGATTTATAATAATTGACGGCTTTCATATCTTGTGAGCCAAAAATAAGTCCATCGTTGGTGATAATGGGACTGAACTCTGCACCCGACGAATTTACGGGACCTTCCAGCGGATAGACGCGTGAGGTCACGGTATCTGCAGCACGTCCACCAAAGGAATCAAGATACATTTTTAGATTGGACAAATGAGTGTGTTCTGCCTTATATTCTGCAAAAGTGCCTTTCTTTTTCAGAAAAAACAAGGCATAATCTCGTGCCTTTTTATGCTCACGTTCGCTATTGTATAATATAGCAGCATAATAAAAGACCAAAGGGTTATCATACTTATCCTTGATAAGTTGGTTTACTAGGACTAAGGCTTCCTTATTTTGCCCTAGTTTATGCAATAATTTAGCATATTCAAACTTCTGCAAATCACTTTCTATTCCTTTTTCTACCAAGGCATCAAAATATCGTTTTGCTAGAAAATAGTCTTTCAAATCTATGGCCTTCATGGCTTGTTTGAAAATTTTGGACTTAGAATTAGGTACTTTAATCTCTACCTGCTCTTGACAAAAAGAAGTCATGCATAACAATGAGCAACAAAAAGCTAAGAAATATAACCTCATTATAATCGCAAACAATCTATAGAGTAGTATTGATGTTTAGGAGCTTTGAAGATATAGGACAAACTCAATTCATATACATTTTTCATGCCTTCCTGTCCTAAACCTGAGGTTACTTGGTCATAACTCACTCCGATCCTCATTCTTTGTAGTCTTACTCCCACCACAGGTATAATGGCATCTGCATTTCTGTCTATTCCCCAGCGATATAGCAAACCTCCATATACATCTGTTTTTTCATTGAGGTTAAATTTGACAAGCATTCCTGCATTGATATTGTTTGTACTGGCAGTATTGATAAGGCCGAGTTTTGGCATAAGGGTTATGTTTTTTTTCAATTGATAATATAAATGATAGTTAAAAGTAAGCTTAAAAGGCTGATAGAATACAAAATCAGAGCCTTGATTTTGTGCTACATATAAGGCTGCAAGATCCAAGGTATGGAGTAGTTTTGTTTTTTGGATATTAATACTGGTACCTATACCTAGAAAAGGAGTGTAGATGTTCTCATTATTGAAATTTTCCAAATGGGGTATGCTATGTTGAAATTGACCTGTACTGGGGTCCCATTGGCGATCATACGTGAGTTTGCTGTAGTCAATGGATGTCAATCTAGTGCCACCTTGAAAACCAATCCCTCCCAATATGGTTCTAGAAAATCTTTTTTGAAAAGATATACTTCCAGCTAATCGGATTTGATGGTACATGAGGTAGCTCAGCTGATCTCTTAGGAAGGATAAAGAAAATGCCCAGTAATGGTCTTCCTTGTCAATTTTCAAGGTAGCATCTGCAAACATGGTGGTTAGCGGAGTATTAAACTGCGACCATTGATTACGGTACTGACCACTCAGTTTTAAATTTCCATCAAAATTGCCGATATGGGTAGGATTAGCAAACGCTGATGGTTCCCAAAACTGCGAGAAGTGAATGTCTTGACTACTTACATTCACTGACAATAATATCAAGACAATAAGACTGAATTTTGTTTTCAAATGTTTAATTTAAGTCATTTCGTTGTGTACAAAGCTAAGAAAAATGAAGTAAAATTTCAAATAAATAGTAATGATGGGTCTCTAAAACTTAAAAAATCGCTGTGACAGTTAGATTTATTGGAAAAATCAGAAAAAAATCTTATCTTTGTATGTTCAAACCTTAAAATTTTCTATGTTATGAGAAAATACTACTATAACAGACTATTGAATTTAAAGCTTCAGCTAATACTATGGCTGGTTGGTTTTAATATTTATTTTACTCAAGCTCAGGTATCTGTTTCGGCTACCGCTGGTGCAGCTACAGGCACCTATGCCACGGTGAGTCAGGCATTTGATTCTATAAATAGAGGGTTTCATCAAGGCGCAATAGATATAACTATCACAGCAAATACAAATGAACCCAATCAACCTGTTGCATTATTAAGACCAAATGTTGCTGGGGGCTATACGAGTGTTACCATTCGACCTCAGGGCGTTAGAACGATTACTGGAGATAACAATATTTTAGCAAATCGAGGCGTTATTATGTTATTTGGTGCTAGGAACGTCACTATTGATGGGGATGACCCAGCAGTAAGTGGAGTCGATAGAAGCTTGACTATAGGATTTAATGCGGGTAATAATGCGTTTAATAATACAGCGGTTATTCGTATAGGCTCAGTAACAACGCCTTCAGACTCTGCTGTAGATATAACAATCAAGAATTGTAACATTGTAGGGCCGAGACCCAGTAGCGCAAATTCTTCAACAAATATTGGCATTCTTATTGGCTCAAATAGTGTTGCGAATCAATTAACCTATGGCATTAGAAATAGAAATATAACGATTGAAAACAATAATATAATTAGAAGTTTTTTAGGTATTGTCAGTATTGCCAGTCCTTTCGTTACAGCTAATGCATTTTCTGGTATAGTAATTCGAAATAATTTAATTGGCGCTACTTCTGTAACAAATGATTATATTGGTTTAACTGGGATTCTCTGCGAAGGTTCTTCGGTTACAAGTAGTCCAATGCAGATTACCAGAAATCAAATTCGTGTAGGCATGCCTGTGAATGGAAGTTTGGATGGATTTAATACAATTGGAATTGATTTACGAGATGGTAATCCTAGTACTAATATAGGTCAGAACACAATATTTGATATAACGAATCATACGGGAACCAATGTAGATGTAGCTGGTATAATTGTAAGTGGCGCCACAACAACAAATGTTGATGTTCATAACAATTTCATTAGAAATGTCGTTTCATCGCGAAGACAGACTACACTTGGCAATCCTGCAAATTATGGACTGATTGCTCGAAATGCGAGCTCTTTAAGACTAAATCATAATACAGTAGCTCTGCTAACCCCAAACTCAGCTGGTCCATCAGTCGCCAATGCTGTTAGTTCCGCATTTTTAGTTACAAGTACGCTTCAAGAATTTAACAATAACATTATGGTCAATGTTAATGGCTCAACTAATGCATTATGTTTAATAACGAATAATGCCGCCATTACTAATACCACTATGGACAAGAATTGTTTTTTTGCACCAAATGGAGGAATCGCTAATTCCAATCCAACCACGTTAGCTACCTGGCAATCAATAACAGGTCGTGACCAAAATAGTTTTATCGAAAACCCGCCATTTATTTCTGCCAATGATTTGCATATTCAGACCAGCGTAGCCACTAGGCTAGAAAGCAATGCGGCGCCTAGCGGATATGCCTTTGATGTGGATCTCGATGCAAGACCTAATCCTACGGACATAGGAGCGGATGAGTTTGCAGGGACAGCTTTTGTAGCGCCTGTTCTATTGAATGTAAGTCATACTCCTATTTCCCAATCCTGCGCCACCTCAACAGCTAGAACAGTTCAGGCGTTATTTACAACTTTAGGCAATGCTCTAGACAGCGTTATGGTTGAGTATAGTGTCAATGGGGGAGCTCCTATTTTTTTAAGAATGAATTCGGTGTCAGCTCTAGGTTTTACGAGGTTGATACCAGCAGTAACTCCATTGAATGCCATAGTTCGATATCGTGTGTTGGCTATTACACGTCTTAATGACACGGTAGCTTCTAATTATTTTTATTATAATGATAATACGGCATCCCGTGCTCTTATGCCTACTCTATTTTCAGATCCACCACAGGCCTGTGCGACGAGTACAGTGCAGTTAAACTATAGATTCTCGCCTGATCCTACGGGTTTTATTTTTCCGCCTAACGTGATAGATACTGTCATGCAGACCAATATTACCAATGTAAAATTGATAAACATAGATAATGCTACACCAGCTACTAACTCATTGGTAGGATCAATCGGCACAGCCACTGGTGTGAGAGGAGCTTATTCAAATTTTAGAAATTTTACCCCTGACTCAGTTTCCTTGGGACGCAGCTATCCCGTTTCGATTTCTGCAGCCACTACAGCTAATGTTAAACTTTATTTCGCAGCCTTCGTAGATTTTGATGGAGATGGTAGCTTCACAAGTGCCAATGAAATGGTGTTTAACTCTTCACAGGTAAGGACTACAGGTTCTAGAACAGAAAATTTCAGCCTTTACATCCCACCCAATGTGAGGCCAGGAAGAACCTGCATTCGATTTATTTGTAGTCATGCTCCTATTACTAATTCATTCTTCAATATTTTAAGGGGTGAGGTTGAGGATTATTCTATTTTCATACGACCTTTAGCCACAGTATGGAAAATAGGTGCCACTACTATCGGCAGCAATAATCCTCAAAGTTATACTGTAGCAGCTGTTCCAGCAACGGTCTACATCGAAATGACAGATTCAGCAGGATGCAATGTGGCTTCAAATCCACTATCCATTACAGCATCTACAGCAGGCTTAAATGTGACCCTTTCTACTCCATTTTCATCATGTTATAACACCCCTGCACTTATACGCGCAAACGTGACAGGTGGCTGTCCACCGTATACCTATAGTTGGAGCAATAATGCTTCACTTAATTCCCCTACACAAATAGTTACCTTGCTTAATGACACGCTCTTCCTTACAGTGACTGTTACGGACAAAAATGGCTCACAGTACTCGAGGACAGGATTTATAAGACCAAACAATCCAAGATTGACCAATGTGCCAGATACTACCATCATCTGTAATAGAGGGACAGCTTCCATTACAGTTAATACTGTTGCCACGGACTCAGCCTACTGGTATCAATCAGCTACAGCGAATCCTTATGAATTTGATTTTATCGGGAGAACTTATACGACACCTACATTAAATTCCACTAGGGATTTCTATGTTGCTGCATTAAGGTCAAGTTCGGACTCTGTAGGTAAAATGAATACAACGGGAACTACAATCACTACTGGGGTAATGCCTACTGCAGGGCTGCAATTTGATGCTATGGAGCCAGTCATTATTCGTGATTGTCAAATGTATTTGACAGGTATTGCAGGAGCAACCGTGAGTATAGCGCTAATAGATAAATATGGCGCTATCGTAGCACAGTTAAATAATTATGCCTTGAGTCCAGTGCCTACTGTCATCGGTACGCCTACGAGAATTCCTCTAAACTTTGCTATTCCTAATGTAGATACTGGATATAAATTGGTATTAACAGGATTTACAAATTTAACGGGTCTTACAAGACATACAACAGGGTTTACATACCCATTCAATACTCCTGCCAATAGACCCCTTGTTATTACTAGATCCTATGAAATAGGAAATCCAGGCTCTGCCTTGACTAATTATTTTTATTTCTATAATTTAAGAGTCTTAAAGGGAATATGTGTAGGTCAGAAGGATACTACTACAGCTAAAGTTACACCACCAGATGTTCCAGGATTATACGAAGACCTTAAGTATACTTTATTGTGTAAAGATGATACTCTGAATATTAAAGTGTCTACTAAAAAGGGTACAGATACACTTGGGAATCGATTTGTATGGTCTAAAAATGGCAATGTAATTCAAAACTTCTCGGTAACGCCTCCATCAGATACGTTTAATGATTCCTTCTATCGTGTGCCTATTTCGTCACCATCAGATACTGGACTTTATCAGGTAAGAATCTTTAGTACTAGATTCTGCACGAGAGATACCTTCTCTCGTGAAGTTAGGGTTTCTTTCCATAAAGAGCCAGAGTTTGTTACGAATTTGACGCCAGTTAATATTTGTTTGAATAGGAATACGAAATTAAATGTAACAACGAACAATGCGAAATACTTCAAATGGTATAAAAATACTACTACCAGAATCCCTGGGCTTGACTCTACGGTGTCGGAATTGAATATAACAAATGCAGATTTTGCAACTACTGGAGATTATCATGTCGTAGCAACGGATAGCAACTATTGTAGAGATGTCAAATCCTTTACGGTGAAGGTCACGGTACATGATACCCCGAGATTTGTAACTCAGCCTTTAGATACTGTTTTATGCGTAGGTCAGCGATATGTGATAAAGACGCAACCAGTCAATGCACTGACTTTTCAATGGTTTAAGGATAATGGTATCATGAATGGATTTATCAAAGACTCTTTGACTTTGTTTTCAGCGAAGATTGGAGATTCAGGTAGTTATCGATTGATAGCATCTAGCTACCCAGGTTGTCCAGATGCTATAACCAATGCTGCAAAGTTGGTTGTAAATCCTAGTCCTCTTATCCTCGGTTTTTATCCTAGTGAAATGAAATTCTGCGAAGGACAAAAATTAAAGTTAGAGGCAAGTGCTATAAATAAGCAGGAAATTCAATGGTATCGAGGTAGCACCCTTGTAGCCCAGCAGGATTCAGTGGTAGTTCCATTGGCTGGATTAGCTAATGCAGGAAAATATTCGTTTGTAGTAAAGGCTCTGAATAAGTGTCAAGACATTAAATCAGATACTATCGATGTGAAAATAGCATATAGACCTACTGTCAGTGGCACTAGACCAGCATTAGTGGCTTGTCAGGATGGAGAGTTCAAGTTTGGCTTTAACGCTACGAATGGTAAAATATATCAGTGGTATAAAAACGGTGTAGCTATTCAGGGTCAAGTAGATTCTCAAATATGGTTACAATTTTTATCAGAAAGAGATAACGGAACCTATCATGTCACCGTTAATAGCGATCCAGTATGTCCTGAAGTGAAGTCTAATAGCTTTAATATTGACATCAAGTCAAAACCTCAGATAACGCTGCAACCAGTTGGTAAAACCACTGCTTGTATGGGGGAGACTGTGCAGCTAGTAGCCAATACTAATAATGCGACTGGTTTTCAGTGGTTTAAAGATGGCACTCAGTTACCTGGAGCTACCACAAACACTTTAGTGATAAATAATCTTTCTGGAAGCAATTCTGGCAAGTATTGGTTGCGAGTCAATGGTTCTGCGCCTTGTCTCCCTATAATTACAGATACAGCACAGGTCATACATAGGTCAGGACAAACGAACGCTACGGTGTCTTTGGTATCAGCATATAATCTGGAAGAGCAGTGTACAGATGGGGATAATTGGACCTACTACGCTACCAAACAAGAACCTGATAAATATTTGTTTGCCGTAAATAAAAACGGGAATAACATAGTAGGATCTGCAGATATTGTCGTTAGACCTAACACCTTTATAAGTGTCCATAATACGGGTAAACAATATACGGCTTCTATTATGCTTAAGAGATTTTGGAATTATAAACTTATTTCCGGCGTAATGAATAATCCTATTGAGGTTAAGTTCTATGTAAATCAGTCAGAACTTGATGAACTAGACGACAAAAAGGATGAGACAAAGTTCTTGTATGCAGACCAATTAGAATTAGAAAACAATGATGTAAGATGGTTCAAGTCAAAGAATGTGCCATTTACGAATGCCTTGTTGGGAGGAATCAGAGGAAATCGTTTTAATTTTGACTCTGTTGTATTCGGCACCTTTGTAGATGGAACTGAGAATGGAGTTAAATATTTCAAATTCGATGGTATAACTGATATAGGTGGAGGTACGGGTGCCTACATGTTCAAAGGAGGTAGCCGATATTTAGGGTCTATTCAGGGTGGAAATACAGCTATTTATGCAGACATTAGCCCAAATCCTAACAATGGGCAGTTTAATCTAAGAGTGGCAACTAAAACACTCGGGAAGTTAAATTTAGTCTTGGTCAATAATCTAGGTCAGGTTGTCTATAATGATGAATTAAAACTGACAAGTCTAGATGCAGAGTTTCCAATGATGATACCGAATCTAGCAAATGGTCTTTATCAGCTTATGCTTTCAAAAGATGATTTCAATACTTCTATCAAACTTCAAATTGAAAAATAGATAAAAATTCGTTTGGAAGAAGAGATTGATTTTTATAGGATAAACGCTAAAACACCTAAGGAAAGAGAAGGTTATTTCAACGATAAATTTTTCCCGCATCTTAGCACCCTTTACAATTATGCTTACTACCTTACAAAAGATGAGGAGGATGCCAATGACCTAGTACAAGATACCTTTGTCAAGGCATTTCGCTTTATGGATAATTTCCAGGAAGGCACCAATGAAAAGGCATGGTTATTTAAAATCATGAAAAATGGTTTTATCAACGATTATCGAAAGAAGACGGCCAAGCCAACACATTATTCCTTCGACAATATCATAGAAACTAAAGATGGAGATTCTAATGATGAAAGTCTAAATCAAGATATAGATAGTGTAGAAGTTCGTGATAACACGGATTACTTTAAATCTATGATGGGAGATGAAGTGACCACCGCTCTGGAAAGGCTACCCGCTGATTATCGTCAAATTATCATTCTAGCTGACTTAGAAGACTTTACTTATGAAGAGTTGAGTGATATTTTAGAGATACCTATAGGTACTGTTCGATCTAGGCTATTTCGAGCGCGAAATATGCTCAAAACAAAACTGCAACTTTATGGAAGTAAAATGGGTTATAAAGATAAACGAAATTAAATGGATTAAGTATGACAGAAAGTGCTTGCCAAGACATTAGAAATCAGGTCATGTATTTCATAGACAATGAGCTCTCTGAGGATAAGAGAATATGGTTAGTAAATCATATCAATAAATGTGGAGACTGTCAAGAGTACATCTGTCATGAACAAGATTTAAAGACAAAAATCTGTGAAAAACTCAAGGACAATTATATTTGTCGATGCGATGTACAGAGACTCAAAGACTCTATCAAAGATAAAATCAACTCTTTTTTTGAATCCTAATACAAGATAAAATAATACAATCAATGATGTACAAAAGAGTATTGCTCAAGCTAAGTGGTGAAGCCCTTATGGGAGATAGAAATTTTGGTCACGACCCACAGCGATTGATTCAATATGCCAACGATATTAAGGAAGTGGTAGATTTGGGAGTTGAGTTAGCGCTAGTTATAGGTGGGGGTAATATATTTAGAGGAAAGGATGCAGCAGAGATAGGGATCGATAAGGTACAAGGTGATCATATGGGTATGTTAGCTACCGTGATTAATGGATTAGCGTTACAGAGTTCTATAGAAAATTTAGGTATATATACGCGTCTCTTAAGTGCTGTGCGTATGGATCAGATAGCGGAACCCTATATTAAGAGACGTGCTATCCGTCACATGGAAAAAGGAAGGGTCGTTATCTTCGGTGCGGGAACCGGTAATCCTTACTTCACGACAGATACGGCTGCGGCACTTAGAGCTATAGAAATCAATGCTGATATCGTCATGAAAGGCACCAATGTTGATGGCATCTATTCCGCAGATCCTCGCAAAGATCCGAGTGCTACCAAGTTTGATAAACTAAGTTTCAAAGAGGTTTATGAAAACAAATATGAGGTTATGGATTTGACTGCATTTACACTCTGTGAAGAAAATAGAAAACCTATTATGGTGTTTGATATGAACCGACCGGGTAACCTCTCTAAGATAATAAAAGGGGAGTCTTTAGGCACCTTGGTGAGTTAATTTTATTGTGAAAAGAATATGGCTATCTTTAATATTAATGGTTCACGCTGGAAGGATTTTCTCCCAGACAGCAGAAGATGAGCGTATAGCTTTGCAGTTTTTTCAGTTAAGAGAATATGACAAGGCAGAGCTTCTCCTAAAAAAACAATTTGAACTTAGACCTGCTAAATTTTATGATTATCTATATAAGACCTATTTTCAACTCCGAAAATATGCTGAAGCAGCAGAGCTAAGTAAGCAAGTTCTAAAAAACAATAATAAAAATCTTGCGTTTAAGTACAATCTTGGCTTGGCTTATGAGAAGCTTAACGATAGTATTCAAGCTAAAAAAGAATGGACTCAAATCAATGATCTTATTGGGGAAAATGAGTACGAGGCCAATTCATTCATACAGAAATATATGGAGAATCGAAATTGGTCAATGGCGGAAGATTTGATTCTCAAATTTCAGAAAAAATCGAAATCCAAAGATGCATTTCAGTCAAATTTATTAGTGATTTATGTCAGACAAGACCGCATGGAAGATGCTGTGAATCTTGCTTTTGGTCAATTGGAGTTAGATAATCAAAACTACATGTATTTATACTCTACCTTAGATTTTCTAATGACGAGTAAATCAGCACAACGCCTGATGGAAAAGAAGTTGTATGCCAAGCTAGGAGCAGACCCAGGGAGTGATAAATGGAATGAGCTTGCCATGCAACTGGCTATGACGGTAAAAGACTATGAACAAGCATTGGTGTTAGCTAAGTCTTACGAAAAACGCAAGAATGGGCAAGGAATGCAGGTATATCAAATCGCAGAGATAGCATCAGGAGAAAACGAGTTTGATCTCGCTATCGATGGCTATGACTATGTGATTAAAAATAATTCTACTGGATTTTCCAAACTAGCGAATGAAAAAAAGATTTTCACACATTATGCTAGAATTAAAAAGAACAGGCTGCGTGATTCAGCTAGTTTAGCCACACTTCATGGTGAAATTCTTAGCTATCTGCAGCAGTATGGCTATACGCAGAACACAGCTGATATACAATTATTATTTGCTGAGTTTACTGTGAAGTATCTCAAACGTTTACCTCAGGCTATGAGCATACTAGAGAAAATGCTAGAAACACCTATGATGGCTAAGCAACATATTTCTAGAGCTAAAATAGATCTGGCAGATATCAAATTAGCGATGAATGATATCTGGGAAGCCTCTCTGCTTTATGGTCAGGTGGACAAGGAAGAACTGGATGGACCTCTAGGTGAAGAAGCAAGATTTAAAAATTCTAAAGTTTTTTATTTTAACGGAGACTATGAATTAGCTGAAGATTTATTATCCATATTGAAATCTTCTACCAGTGAATTAATTGCAAATGATGCTTTACAATTGGCTGTATTTATTCAAGAAAATCAAGGTGATGAGGCCAAGGAAATGGCCATGAAAGATGTTTCGTCTGCCGAATTACTTTTTTATCAAAATAGACCCGAAGAGGCATTTAAGACACTAGCTTCATTGAAAAAAGTTTTCCCAAATTCCGGTCTTATTGATGATGTCTTATTAATTGAAGCAAACTTTGAAAAAACAGTAGAAAACGATAGCGCTGCCTCTAGAATCTACAAAGAATTGTATGAAAAGTTTCCGTCTTCTATACTAGCCGATAGAGCGTTATATGAATGGGCGAAACTTGAAGAGGAAAGCTTTAAAAATACAGAAACTGCGAAAGAAGCTTATTTGAAACTACTCACTAAATATAAAGATTCCGTATTTACTACCGATGCGAGGAAGCGTCTAAGAAAATTGCGAGGTGAGAATCTAGAAGATGAAACATGATAGTCAATTTTGGACAATATAAGATTCGAATGAAGCAGGAGAATCAAATAAAATATATTTATGATATTGTTCGCAAAAAATGGATTATCGCTAAACCAGAAGAAGAAGTCAGACAGCTTTGGTTGCATTATTTGACAGAAGACAAAAATTATTCATTGAGTAAAATAGCTGTAGAAAAAAGTTTTTATATCAATGATAAATTGAAACGGTTTGATATTTGTGTTTATGATGTCCATGCAAAACCATATTTACTGATAGAGTGTAAGGCTCCTAATCACAAACTAGATAGAAGTGTCATGGAACAAATTTCTAGATATAATTTAAGTATAGGGGCAAAAGTTTTTATTATAAGTAATGGAATATTCCATCAGGGGGTGTGTATTCAGGATAATAAATTGTTGGAGCTAGCGGTATTTTAATATGAAGAGAGTTCATTCCTATACCGTAATTAAAGAAACGAATACCCATATAACCCAGATTGATTCGTGGGACGAATTATTGGCTAATGCCGAGCAAGGCTATTCCAAGCTAATATTGGTAATAGATAAAAAGCTTACACAGTTTATTCCAAGTTCTCTATTTAGTGACATCATCGAAATATACGGGGGAGATGCTATTAAAAGTATAAATGTTTTTAATGATCTTATTCATCGGATCGCCAATAGTGGTCTGGATAGAAAAGGACATTTAATAGCTATAGGTGGTGGATCTATATCGGACTTAGTAGGCTATGCTGCATCCGTCTACCTAAGAGGGGTTTCGTTTTCTATAGTTCCTAGCACGCTTTTGAGCCTTATTGATGCCAGCATAGGAGGTAAAAATGGAATTAATTTCAGAGCAAGTAAAAATCAAATAGGTACCATCTATCAACCGAGCGGTATTTATTTTTTTCCGGAGATTATTCAAAAACTACCTTCTGAAGAAATGTCAGATGGTTTTGCTGAGATAATTAAGTATGGTTTGATCATGGACGGGAGTCTTTTTCAACGATTAACAGCATTTAATTTAGAATCAATCTTGTCAAACAAGGCATTATTTGAGGATATCATACATAGTTGTATTATACACAAATCTACAATAGTAGAAGATGACCCTTTTGAAGGCAATCAAAGACGAATTTTGAACTTTGGTCACACGATAGGTCATGCGATTGAATCAAGTTATGGACTATCACATGGTAAATCAGTAGGACTAGGAATGCTATTTGCTGTTAAAATGTCAGAATACTACTATGGATTTGATTCCTCCTTATATCAAAAACTTAAAGAGGTTTTGTCGCGATTCAATCTCCCAACAAGTATGGAAAAATTCTCCGCTAAGGTCATATTTGATAAAATTAAGTCAGATAAGAAGCGTGAGAATGAAAATATTTTCTTTGTTTTAATACCTGAAATTGGCAAGGCGAAGATTGAAATGATAACTTTGGCAGAACTTAATAGCTACATCATTAAAGCGGAACAAGAGGGATGGATGTCATCATAAAACAAGGAAAAAAACTCTCTGGCGAACTAAAGGCTCCACCATCCAAGAGCTATGGACAGAGGGCATTAGCAGCCTCATTTCTAGTACCCAGATTAGATATTTTACATCTAGGTAAATCAGCAGATGAACTGGCGGTCTTGGAAATTCTTAAAAGTTGTGGTGCAGTTCTGAATGAGAAGGGAGGGGATAGTCTTTCCATTCAAAATACATTTGACTTTGATACTGATATCCATATAAATTGTGAGGAATCAGGCCTGTGCGCAAGATTATTTTTAGGTCTCATGATGTTAAATTCGGGAAGCACTACGATTTCCGGAATTGGCAGCCTTATTCAAAGACCAATGAATTCAATTTTTTCAGTATTTAATCAATTAGGCATAGACTACCAGAGTCATCAAAATACGCTACCGATTTCTTTTAAAGGAACAAAACGCGCTATTGATTTAATAATCGATGGGTCTATTAGTTCGCAATACGTATCTGGAATTTTATATTACTTGGTAGGTTTGAAGCATGAAAATGAACTGAGGCTGACTATACAAGGTTTAATGAGTACGCCATACATAGATATGACGGTAGATCTTCTAAACCAGATAGGTGGTAAAATTGAATGGGTAAAAGATAGCTTACTTATACATCCAGCTCAATTAAAATCCAAGGCGGAGATAAGGATAGAGGGAGATTGGAGTTCCGCTGCTTTTTGGATGGCTGCTGCCGCTATAAATGGAGATATCCGAATTAGTGGGCTGAATCCGAACAGTCTCCAAGCAGATAGAATCATGTTAGATATTCTAAAAAAGTATGGAGCTCGGGTATGTTGGGAATCAGACAAACTTAGGATTCAGACAGAACAACATTTACCTTTTACAGGTGATTTGACACATGCCCCAGATTTAGCACCCATTCTCGCAGTGTTGGCTATTTTTTCCAATGGACAAAGTGAACTGAGGGGCGTAAACCGCTTGATTCACAAAGAAAGCAATCGCCTAAAAGGTATAGTAAATTGGTTAGAGTTGTTAGATATACCCTACACTATTCAAGAAGACCTCTTGCTTATAAATACAAACTCTAGAAATAATTTTTCCACTAGAACTATCAAGGACATTGAGTTTGAAACCAATGGTGACCATCGTATGGTCATGGCAGCTTCTATATTGGCATACTATTTGACGGGTGGAAAAGTGAAAGGTATAGAAGCCGTCCAAAAATCGTATCCAGATTTTTTTCAGGATTTCGAAAAACTGGGAGGCCAGCTTTAATATAAAATTTAGATATAAGTGAAAGCTTGTGTGGTTATTACAGAGAATAATATTCGGCGTGCTATTTCTATAGCAGAAAATTTTTCTATTGCCGAAATTAGATTGGATGTATGCCGATTTAGGTCTCAACATATACAAGAGATTTTCTCTTTACCTATAGATACTATAGCTACTTATAGGGAAGATGATGGTTTCCACGCTAGTGTTCAAAAAATGGATGAACTAAAAAAAGCTATTAGTGCAGGTGCATCATACATAGATTTAGAGTTATCATTAAACACACAGCAGAAAGAAGATTTAATTTTGTTCGCAAAAGCCTATGGAGCCAAGGTTATTATTTCTCACCATGATTTTGACAAAACACCACCGCTAAATACCTTAAAGGAAATCATAAGTCAATCAAGGGAAATTGGGGCTGATATTGTAAAGATAGCGACTAAGGTCAATTTTCGAGACGACTGCATTAATTTGCTGAATTTATATAAAGGAGAATCAGATTTGATTGCTTTTGGAATGGGTGAAGATGCTAAATTTACTAGGATTAATTCAATGTTCCTCGGAGCTCCATTTGCTTATGTTTATCATAAAAGTAGCAATAAAACAGCTGAAGGGCAGCTTAGCTATAAAGAATTTGAAACTATTATGAGCTATCTCTGCTAAGACTCGGATACAATTTTCGAACCTCAGTCATCATAATGTCGACCATACTGCTTAAGTCATATTTAGGTTTCCAACCCCAATCCTTCCTTGCGTTTGAGTCATCTATACTTTGAGGCCAAGTGGCAGCTATCGCTTGACGAAAATCAGGGTTATATTCGATTCTAAAATTTGGATTTCTTTTTTGAATTTCAGTCGCTATTTCTAAAGGAGAAAAACTCATACCTGCCAAGTTATAACTCGTCCTAATTTTTATATTTTCTATAGGAGCTCTCATAATATCAATAGTTGCATTAATACAGTCTTCCATATATATCATTGGCAGCTTCGTGTGCTCAGATAAAAAACATTGAAAGACTTCGTTTTTAGCTTCTGCATGAAAAATATCTACTGCATAGTCTGTAGTGCCACCTCCAGCTAAGGATTGATAACCAATAACCCCAGGGTATCTGACGGATCTTACATCTAGACCATATTTATTAAAATAATACTCGGCCCACAATTCACCAGCTACCTTACTGATGCCATATACAGTAGCAGGAACCAAAGGGACATGATTGGGAGTATTTTCCAATGGAATATGCTTTCCAAAAACCGCAATCGTACTGGGGTAGAAAACTTTTTCAACTTTGTATTTTACTGCAGTCTCCAATACATTGAACAAGCCACCCATATTGATGTCCCAAGCCCATTGAGGGTTCTGTTCTCCGCGAGCAGATAGGATAGCAGCTAAATGATAGATTTCTTGAATTTTATTCTTTTCTATAAACGACTCTAAGCTGGATTTGTCCATCACATCGAGTGCAGATATTCCCTTTTCAGCATTCTCTTTTAAATCAGTAGCGAAGACGGTTGTGATCCCAAAAACTTGAATTAGTTTTTCTACTAATACGGTTCCTATTTGACCTCCTGCACCGATGACGAGAATATTTTGCTGACCCATTATGATTGATTTACGACAAATATAAGTTGTTTAAGGCGATTGAATATTTTTTCTAGAGGCTAATGCATAGATTTTTATGGAAAATTAAATATGGTTTATCATTAATTTATCATTATCTTTGTGTTAGCTGAATATCAGTTTTACTAATGTTTATAAGATTAATCATCTGCTTTCTTATGATGTGTCGCTTGAGTATCGGCATTAGTCAAACTATTTCTTTAGTAGATAATCAAACGTCGACATCTTTGGCTAATACTTTGGCTGGGAAAGGAATCCAGGTGACAGGTGGTTTTACTTTGAACTGCAGCACCTTGGCTAACGGCACCTTTGTCAATGTAAACCCAACCCCAAATTTAAGCTTGGCCATAGATAGTGGAATTGTACTGTGCACGGGACGTGTTTTAAGCACCACTGCGGATACGGGTATTAATGCGAATAGGTTTCGATTGGCAAGTAATAATCTAGGAATCACTACTTCAGATGCCCAAATAGCAACGCTAGCTGGTGCCTCAGCCGTTCAACGAGATTTATGTTTTTTACAGTTTAATTTTGTTCCACGAGGTGATTCGGCATTTATTGACTATGTATTTGCTTCTGAAGATTATCCTGAATATGTCTGTTTATCTAGTTTTGATGCTTTTGGTATTTTCGTGCAGGCACCTAGCGATACTTTTAAGAATTACTCCAAAGTACCCGGCACCAATATTAATGTGTCCGTTAATAGTATCAATGATACTAGCAAGCAGACTGGTGTTTCAAACTTCAATACCTACTGCAAAGGGTTAGGCGCTGGTTCACCTTTTATTCAATTTTATACAGCTAATTTAATTAACAATCATATTGTTTATGATGGTATGACAAAAGTTCTAAGGGCTAGAATACCAGTTCAACCAAATTTAACCCATACTATGAAACTGGCTATTGCAGATATATTGGATGGAAATTTCGATAGTGGTATATTTTTCAAAAAGTCGAGTTTTACCTCTCCTCCTTTATTGGAGATTACAGATAAGAAAGCGACCAATGGTTCAAATAAAGATTCCTTATTCCTTGTAGAGGGGTGCAATCCAGGTGTCGTATCCTTTTCGCGTTCTACTATTAGTTCTCCCATTACGGTGAATGTCAATTTTTCTGGAACAGCCAATGCCGCCGATTATTCTGCTAGCTCTAGTTTTACCATCGCAGCTGGTAATAATTCATTTAATTACAATGTGTCCGCTTTGACTGATGCTATTAAGGAAAATATCGAAAGCCTGCGCATCATTTTTTCTGTTCCGTCAATAAATTATGCAGATACAGTTCAATATTATATTAAAGATTTCGCTAATGGTGTAACAATAAATAATGGTAAACGAGATACATCACTGTGTGTAGGACAAAATATTACCCTTCGTCATACAGCTACCGACACTAGTTTTAAGACCGTGTGGACGCCAGCGAGCAATTTATCGTGTACCAACTGTAGCAATACGATTTATACCTATAGTTCCCCAAATACTTCCTCAGTCCAAAATGTATTTTTAAGAATTTCTTCTGTAGGTTGTCCTACTGCCGATTCACTAATTACTATCAATGTAAACCCTAAGCCTGTAATTAGTTTGCCTTCTAGTTATTCTATTTGCATAAATGACTCGGTACGTCTTAATGCTAGCATAAGTCCTGTGGGAGCTTATTCTTATACTTGGACTCCTAATCTTGGACTTTCTGCTTCCAATATACTTGATCCCTTTGCCAAGCCTACAGCAACTCAAGCTTATAAACTGGTTGTAGCTTCTCCCTTTGGGTGCAGGGATAGCGCTAATACGACAGTAAATATTTCTACCATTCGTGGAGAGATAGATTCTATGCGCACGACCAATACTACCTGTGGTACCAGCAATGGTTCTATACGACTTTTTACCAAAACCAGCGCCCCCAATAATCCACCATACACCTACTCAATCAATGGAGGGACAAGCTTCGGCTCCTCCAACATTTTTAATGGACTGGCAGCTGGTGTATATAATGTAGCAATTAGAAACGGATCCAATTGTAGATTTGATACTACGTTGACCATAACAGCTGGCAGCAATCCTCCTAGTGCTACATTTACTATAACTAATACTTCTTGTGGTCTTGTCAATGGTAGTGCCCGTATCATTACTAAATCGGGAGTTGCTCCATTGGCTCAGCAATGGAGACTAGGAGCGAGTATAATCTCCACCGACACATTTATAAACAATAGACCAGCGGGCAACTATGTACTAACGATAGTTGACAATGTAGGTTGCTCGGTTAATTATCCTATCGCCATTTTAGGAAGTTCTCCTGCAAATTTTAGTTTTATCAAAACAGATCAAACATGTGGCAATTCCAACGGCTCAATAACGGCTAATGCTACGAGTGGAGCATCTCCATTTACCTATACATGGAATCAAGGGGGAAGCACTCCTACGATATTAGGCTTAACTGGTGGTTGGTATAAATTGACGTTTTCAGATGTAAATGGTTGCACTAAAATAGACAGTGTACAATTATTATCATTTCCAGCGATTACTCAGAATAAATCTGGCACAAATGCCTTATGCGGCGCTAGCAATGGAACAGCGACTGCCATAGTAACAAGCGGCGGTACTTCTCCTTTCATTTATTCATGGAGCAATGGAGTTACTACTTCACCGATTTCAGCCTCCAATCATACCATCAATAGTCTATCGGGCGGCAAATATAAATTTACCATTCAAGACTCTAAAGGCTGTACAGCCTTCGATTCTGTCATAGTTAATTCCAGTCCTGCACTTAATATATCAATAAGCAGAACGAATGCTACTTGTGGGAATAATAATGGGTCTATTTCAGTAAATATATTGACAGGTACCCCTACCTATACTTATGTGTGGAATGATGCGGTCACTACTCAAAATAGAATCAATCTAGGTGCAGGAAGTTATAGCGTAACTGCTACCGATGGCAACGGTTGCACTGCATCAGGAGCAGCAGTAGTCACAATGGGGTCTGCTCCATCACTTTCTACGACCAAAACGAATGCAACTTGTGGATTAAACAATGGCAGTATTAGTACCAATGTTAGTGGCGCTAAGCCTCCCATAGTGTACAATTGGAGCAATGGACAAACTTCTAACTTCATTTCCGGCTTGGCTCCTGGGATATATTCAGTGACGATTACAGATTCATTTGGCTGTCAAAGAACCAAGGCAGATACCATACATCAGCCGCCATTCACTAATTTTACTGATAGTATTGTTCAAACAACATGCAATACAAATAATGGACAACTATTTATCAAAAATATAGTTGGACAATCTCCTATTTCTATAGTATGGTCTGATGGAAATACTACGGCTACCCGAACTGGACTATCACCAGGCAATTATTCTGTATTAGTGCAGGATGGTAATGGTTGTCAAAAGTCAAAAACATTTACCATTTTAGCTTCGTCCAATCCAAGTATAAACTTTTCGATAAATCAAGCCTTATGCAACAATACCACTGGAAGTATATCTTCAAGTATTTCTGGAGGTACTCCTGCATTTAGTTATACTTGGAGCTCAGGAGAGACCACTCCTAACATCACGGCTAAGGCAGTAGGATCCTATACTTTGACAGTCACAGATTTTAATAATTGTAGTGCTACTAAAACAGACTCTATCATACGAAGGCCACCACCTACTTATCAAGATAGCTTTCGAAAAGCCCGCTGCGGCTTCAATAATGGACTTATACATATTTACAATTTAGTTGGGTCTTCACCTTATTCTTTTTCATGGAGTCATGATCCAAATGCTAGTGGAAATTTTGTTGTTGGTCTACCAAGTGATACTATTAGCGTTGCCATAACAGATAGCAATGGATGTATAGTACGGGATACTTGGGATTTGACTACAAAAGGAGCTATTACCTATCAAACATCTATTCAACGTTCCAAATGCAATGATTCCACAGGAAAAATTACAATAAATATTACCAATGGAACCCCTCCATATACTATTCAATGGTCGAATGGAGATACAGGCGTGATGGCAGATAGCCTTAAATTTGGCAGGTATGAGTTGCTTATAACAGATAGCCTCGGATGTATAGTACGAGATTCAATTACTATGCGCGATAGCACTATGCTGCGAGATACTTTTGTCATAGTGAAAACGCGCTGTGATACCGCTAGCGGGACGATTTTAGCTATGCCTTTTGGTGGTAAAGCTCCATACAAACATGTGTGGCAGCGTTTGCCTAGAGATACTTTTGCATTGCTAGATAGTGTCACTATCGGCACCTATCGGGTGTTAACTACAGACTCAAATGGATGTAAGTATGACACCACTACCACTATGCTATATACCCATTACCCTACTATTACAGATTCTATTGTCTTAGAGAAATGCGGAGGCAGTAATGGAGAAATACATATAAAAATTGATAGTGTTATAAATCCTATTACCATTCGATGGAATGGTATAATCGATTCTACCTATAAGAAAATAGGTCTCAAAGGACCATTAACTTTTTCAATTCAAGTAATCGACTCCCATAAGTGTCAGGCATTCGCCTTTCCTTTTATAGATACCAACCCTATTGTTCCACCAATAATTGTAAGTAGTGACCCACCGTGTGGGAATAATTTGGGTACTATTTCTTTAAGTTTCTCTCCGCCTATAGTAGCCCAATCCTATATTTGGAGCAATAGTAAAACTACAGCATCGATAGATAGCCTAGCACCTGGCATATACTCGGTTACTATGACTGATACAGCTGGTTGCGTCTATGTACTTCGGGACACCTTAGCATATACCACTGCACCTACCAAATCTATAAGCTGGACTAGATCTAATTGTGGTCGATTCGATGGACAAATAATAACGGTAGCAAATAGTATCTATGGAGATTATTTCTATAGTTGGAAGAAAATGTCTGGGGCTTTTGCTCCGAATGAACAAGCAACTGATACAGGGTTTATTA
The DNA here is from genome assembly GCA_016787225.1 of Chitinophagales bacterium. Lineage (NCBI taxonomy): Bacteria > Pseudomonadati > Bacteroidota > Chitinophagia > Chitinophagales > Chitinophagales bacterium. The sequence goes on along the minus strand of JAEUUY010000006.1, from coordinate 57,850 downwards.
ATAATGTTGATTCCGGAGTCTATGTGGTGCGAATCAGTGATACCAAGGGTTGTATCCTCTTTGATACTATTGCTATTATCGATAGTACAGCTCCTAAAATTCAATTTCAAATTAAAAATTCTCACTGTAATAATGGCAATGGAAAAGCCAAAGCTGTTGTAACAGGGGGAAGTCCTCCTTATAGTTATACCTGGTACAATTTCACAACATTAGATTCATTAAGCTCCTTGTTTAGTGGCAATTATTTATTGACTGTTTCGGATAATAGAGCCTGTGTAACGATTGATACCGCAAAGGTTTTATTTATTCAAAGTCCAGATATCAATCTAATCCCTACGAATTCATTTTGTGGACCTAGTAATGGAAGAATCGTCACAAATATTAGTTTTGGGCAATCACCATTTAGTTTTTCTTGGAGCCATGGCCCCACCACTAAAGACTTAAATGGCTTGGCTGCTAACAAATATATCCTGACAATTACCGATAGTACAGGTTGTACAGATAAAGACTCCGTCAACATTGCAGCGCAGCCACCTTTGGCGATTTCTATAAGTAAAAAACCTGCAAACTGTGATTTGAATAACGGTATTCTCACTGCATCTGTTGTTACAGGTAAGCCTCCTTATATATTCCACTGGAATACTATTATTTCTTCTATGACTGCTTCAGGCTTGGATACAGGTAAGCACGTCTTTTATATTTCGGATTCTAATAACTGTGAAATAAGAGACACCGTGCATCTGTCACGTGTGAAAAAGCATAGTGCAAGTCATATTGTAGTGAATGACAATTGCACCTATAAAATAGGAAGCATTTCTACAAATGTTATTGATGGGAGACTTCCTTATACCTACTCATGGAGTGGTGGATTAGGTACGAATGCCAATGCAATAAATGTAGGAGCGGGAACATATACCCTATCTATTACGGACAGTTTGGGTTGTTTGGTCACATCCCTTGTCAATGTAGGAGATACTGCTGGGCCTATTGTTTCGCTCATCGTTAATACTGCGAGTTGCGGACTCAATAATGGTTCTATATTTGCCAATGTTATCAGCTCCCGAACTCCTTTAAGTCATTTCTGGAATAATGTCGCTGGTACAAATACCTTGTCTAATATCAATGGGGGCAAATTTGTATATAGAGTGATTGATTCAAGAGGATGTATCAAGCAGGATTCTGCTACTCTCGATACGGTATTCCCATTGACGGCTACCAAGACCAGTAAAAATCCAAGTTGTAATCTCAATAATGGTTATATCAAAATAAGAGCAACAGGTGGCACTGGTGCGAAATCTTATTTTTGGAGTCCCGCAGCACCTAATACAGATTCTATAGCCAACCTAAGTCCTGGAAAATATAAATACACAGTAACCGATACGCGAGGTTGCATTTGGATAGACTCTGTGACGCTGATACAACAAGGTTTGCCAACTATCAATTTTAATAAAACTCCATCTACCTGTAGAGCTGGCAATGGAAGCCTGCAAGCAGTGGTAACTAATGCGAGCGGAACTATAACCTATAATTGGAGCAATGGCGGCAATACCCCTACCATTAGTGGTATAGTTCCGAACAACTATAGTGTGACCGTGACCGATGCTACAGGTTGTAGTGCTTCTTCGACTACTTTCCTAAATAGTATTGGAGTAGATTCTATCAATTTAATTTTCCAACATCCAAAATGTAATCTTAATAACGGTAAAATAAAAGCTGTGCCGAACAATACGATAGGCACTGTGAATTATAACTGGAGTACCACAGCTACCATAGATAGTATTATAAATCTTGGTGCTAACACATATACTGTGACAGTGACCGACAATCTATGTTCATTTAGCAAGTCACAAACTTTAGTCATGGCCACGTCGCCTGTCCTCAATGTGACTAAACAGGATGCCAGCTGTAACATCAACAATGGACAACTCAACGCCAATATCAATTTAGGAACAGGTACATCGCCCTTTAGTTATACTTGGAACGGAACTCCCGCTTCCTCTAGTTTAGTGAATATAGATTCAGGTACATATAAAGTAGTAGTAACTGATGTAAATAGTTGTAAGGATTCTACCATTATATATGTCTCTCGAATACCTATGCTCACAGTTAGTCTCACAGGCGAGAAATCAAAATGTGGCGAAGCCAATGGAAGTATTGCCACAAATGTAGGAGGTGGAGCTTCCACAAAATTCTACGCCTGGAGCAACGGTGCAAGCACAGCCAACCTTTCGAATATCTTGGCTGGCGCTTATACCCTTACACTAAGCGATAATGGAAATTGTACCATTACATCGAATATAACGATTGATGATTGGAAGAAACCAGAACTATATCCACAGACTGTTGTGTTGCCTGTTTGTGGCAAACCGAATGGATCTATAATGACAACTACAATATTTGGCACCAAACCATTAAGATACTTATGGAATACCGGTGATACGACCACCTTCTTAAATAATGTAGCGGATAATACTTATACACTTGTCGTAACAGATAGTATAGGCTGCAAGGATACTCTTATGGAAAATTTAATATCTGGTGCTTCGCCAGGATTTGATTCAATAAGAGTCGATCGCTCTACATGTGGATTGTCAAATGGTGGCATATATACCCTAATGTCGGTAAGAGCTATAAACCCTGTATATACATGGAGCACTGGATTCGTTGGTAATCATATAGTGAATATTGGACCTGGCACATATACACTTACCGTAACAGATGATAGACAATGTGAAATCATACGAAATTTTGTTGTACCTACAACAAAGCTTCCAAAAATCAAATTGGATTCTATTCAATCTTTTTGTCTTAAGGCAAATGGAAGTATCACATCTACTGTGACGGAAGGAACTGGATCCTATCAATACCTATGGAATACGGGCGCAACTAGTCCAAATATTGCTGGTTTGTTTCCAGGAATCTATAGACTTACCGTTACAGATAGCTTGAATTGCAGGGATTCTGCAAAAATTACTGTGACCGAAGAGCCTAATTTAGTAACAGCTACCTATGATACCTTCAACCTTATTTGCTTTCAAGATTTTTCAGGTCGTGTCAAATTTTTCCCTTCAGGTGGCCAGTTTCCTTATAGTTATAAGGTGTATACTACTAGACAAGATTCTGTAGCTATTGGTCTCAGCGCTGGCAAACATTATTTTACTATCACGGACAATAAAGGTTGTGAATATAAAGATTCATTCACCCTTACCCAGCCAAATAAGATGATTACCAGGGTGCTTGATTCCATCAATCTTATATGCCATAATCAGCCAACTGGAGAAATCTTGGTTAAAACAACAGGAGGTACATTTCCTTACACCTATCGCTGGTTCCCATCAGGAGCTTATGGCGATAGAGCCATTAACTTATATGCAGGAACTCAGACAGTAGCGGTCGAAGATTTAATAGGGTGTAAAGATACCTTAAAAGTAACTCTGACACAGCCTGCCCCGATACTTATTACAACAAGTTCTAAAATACAAAATCCTTGCTATGGCACAGCAAAAGGCTCTCTTTCCGTCAATGTAGTGAATGGAACCAAACCATATCAATATAACTGGTCCAATAAGGCTAATACTAAAGATCTTACGAATCTTAAGCGAGGGGTCTATACGTTAAATCTCATTGACTCGAATGGTTGTAGCGCTGGTCATACTGATTCTTTGATAGATCCAGCTAGAGAGCGCAATAGAGGGTCAATCATCACAAAAGACCTCATATGTAAAGAAATAATCGAAGGCGAGATAACCGTCAATGCAGAAGGAGGCGTTGCTCCGTATCAATATAGTATGGATAGTGGCAAGTTTTTCTCATATAAAAATAAGTGGACGAGACTCAATGCAGGTAATTATTATATACTTATTCGAGATAAGGAAAACTGTGAAACATATAAGGATACGGCTATTGCACCCGCTCCTATTCTGCGTATCGAAGCTACACCATCATCTAGCACCATAAACTTGGGAGAATCAGTCTCTCTAGGATTTAATGTTTTAGAGGGAAATAACTCATGGATAAATGAGATAATGTGGAGTGATGGAAATGGATTGAGTTGTTCAGATTGTGAACAACCAATAGCCACTACTTATGTGGACAATCATTATGTACTGACCATAAAATATCTCAGTAAATGCACTTTACGCGATACTGTTTATATAAAAGTATTAGATGATAATGAATTATATATTCCTACTGCATTTTCTCCGCTAAGCGCTAATCCTGAGAATGCTACATTTAAACTATATTCGAATAAAGTAGTTTCCGCACGCTTAACCATATTTAATCGATGGAGCGAAAAAATGTATGAAACGGAACAAGGAAATACAAAAGGTTGGGACGGATATTTTAAAGGAGAATTAGCACCAACAGGCGAGTATAGCTATATAGCAGAAGTTACTTATCTCAATAGTAGAAAGGTAATTAAAAAAGGAAGTTTTATATTGGTGAGGTAAAAAAAGAAAATCCGATTTCATCAGCCTTTTTTTATCTGAAAATCAATAGTTTTTTTAGACTTTTCTTTTAGCATTTATTATATTTGTGGTTGAGAAAGGAGATAGACTATGAATTTCCAAAAAATATTCCTTTGGGTTCTTGTTTTTTTTTCACTACATGTGAAAAGTCAGACTATGAGTGTCACTCCCAATCATACAGCAACCCAGTTAGCTAGTAGGTTAATAGGAAGGGGAGTTATACTGCCAGGTACAGGCATGAGTTTGAACTGCAACACACAAGCTAATGGAACTTTTATAAATGTAAATCCTACGCCAAATTTAAGTTTAGCCATAGATACAGGGATTGTCTTGTGCACTGGTCGAGTACTGACGGTGAGCGGCGATACAGGCATTAATGCAAATCGATTAGCGCAGGCTAGTAAGAATTGGGGCAATACAACTACGGATGCTCAGATAACTTCATTAGCTGGAAGCGCTGCTATACAGAGAGATCTCTGTTTTTTGCAGTTCCACTTCATACCACAGGGCGATACAGCATTTATAGATTATGCTTTTGCATCGGAGGAGTATCCTGAATATGGCTGTTCACAATACGTAGATGCTTTCGGAATTTTTGTCTCGCCTCCCGCTAGCACTAGTTTTACAAATTATGCTAAAGTGCCTGGAACCAATGTAAATGTTTCTACCAATAGTATTAATGATACTATGAAGCAAACGGGGTGGACAAATTATGTGAACTATTGCCAATCTTTGGGTTCAGGAGCTCCATTCATACAGCATTACACAGGAAATTTAGTTAATAATCATATTGTCTATGATGGAATGACAAAAACGTTAAGGGCAGTAATTCCTGTTTCACCTTTTCAAACGCATACCATGAAAATAGCTATAGCTGATATAGCAGATGGCTTTTTCGATAGTGGTATATTTTTAAAACAATACAGTTTTACTTCAAAAATTAAGCTAGAAATTACTGAGAAGAGAGGCACGAATGGAGTACCTACACCAGATACTATTAAACTAATTGAAGGATGTAACCCTGGAGTTATCCGTTTCTCCAGATTAGCTACTACGTCTCCTATCACGGTCAATGCCAGTTTTTCAGGATCTAGCTCAGCGAATGATTATACTGCTGCAGCTTCATTTACTATACCTACAGGAAGTTCTACCTTTTTGTATAACATTCAGGCTATTTTAGACTCACTCAAGGAAACGCCTGAATCATTGCGAATTGTATTTTCAGTGCCTAGTATTAACTATTCAGATACTGTTTTAATCATTATTCGAGATTTTGCAGGTGGTATAAACATTTTCGGAGGTAAACGTGATACTTCAGTGTGCGCAGGAAGAACATTGCCATTATTCTATACCACTACAGATAATAGCTATAATTTTACTTGGTCCCCCGCTGCTCGGTTGACCTGCACCAGCTGCTCAAATCCTATATATACAGCACCCAATCTCACAGTATTTACTACAGATACTATAAAACTTCGCATATCAGCGGTGGGTTGTCCTGCCTCTGATACACCAATTTTAGTGCGTGTTCAACCATTTCCGATCCTGTCACTCAATCCAAATCTGGCTTATTGTAAGGGAGATTCGGCTCAACTGCAGGTAACACCTAATCCTTTATCTAGTAATTATACCTATTCTTGGACTCCAGCCTCATGGTTGTCTTCTACTACTATTTCCAATCCGATAGCTAAACCACCAAGCACGCAGACATATAAGGTAGTGGTATCCACTTCAGGTGGTTGTCGTGATAGCGCTATTAGTCAAGTTAAGGTTTCGATCATACGTGATGAAATAGATTCGCTCATTGCAGTTAAAACATCGTGTGGTATCAATAATGGGTCTATTCGCATCAAGGTAAAAACTGGGTCTATTTCGAATCCACCTTATCAGTATTCCATTAATGGTGGAGTCAATTTTGTAGCCAGTAATGTGTTTAATGGACTGGCTGCAGGAACATATAATCTCGCTATTCGAAATGTAGCGGGCTGTAGAATCGATACAACCATAGTTGTCTCTGTTGGCACCTCTGCTCCGTCTGCTAATTTTGTTATTGATAGTACCTCCTGTGGATTAAATAATGGCAGGGCAAGAATTATATCAAAATCTGGTGTAAAACCAATAACTCAAACGTGGAGACTTGGCACTACAGTTATTTCAACAGATACATTTATAGATAATAGACCCAGCGGATTATATACACTCAATATACAAGATAGTTTGGGTTGTTCTATACAATACATGATTCCTATTGGTGCGAGTAGTCCCACTTCCACCAGTCGAACTGTCAGTCAACCGAACTGTGGTTTAAATAACGGAGTCATTACAATTATACCAAGCGGAGGTGTTGCGCCATATCGATATTTATGGAGTACAGGTGATACTGTTAGTATCATCTCTAGCAAAGGATCTGGCACCTATGTGCATACTTTAACCGATGCGAAAGGTTGTATCCAAAGAGACACCATTGTACTGAATTCATCCAATGGAATACAGGTGACAAAATCTTCAACTATCTCTACATGTGGACAGTCCAATGGCTCAGCTACTTTCAATGTAGTTAGTGGTGGCACTAGTCCGTATATTTATACCTGGAGCAACGGTGTTTCAACAACTGCTATTACAAGTGCAAACCATTCTATCAGTGGTCTCATTATGGGTTGGTATCGAATAACTATTCAAGATGGTGCGGGTTGCATTAGGATAGATTCTGTATATGTAAATGGAACTTCGGCTGTATCTCTCAATATTGTCAAAACGAACACAAATTGTGGTTTGCCAAATGGTTCCATAAATCTGCAAGTAGTATCCGGGAAAGCTCCATTTACTTATTCATGGTCAGGAGGTGCCTCTACCGCTTCAAGAACGAACTTGATATCTGGACTTTATGTAGTCACTGTTACAGACTCAAATAACTGCTCTGTAGTCACCGGAATAACATTAACGAATAATTCACTACCAACAGTGACCACCGCTCCTGTGCGTCCTACATGTAATTTAAACAATGGAAGAATAGCAGCTACGGTCATTGGGGGCAAGCCAAAAATTACTTATAGCTGGAGTAATGGCGATACTATTAGTTCAATAAGTAAATTAGCCCCAGGAATTTATTCACTAACTGTAACGGATTCCTTTGGATGTCAATTCATAAAAAGAGATACCCTAGAAGCTATACCAGCAGTAGACTTTACAGATAGTGTAATACAACCCGCTTGTCATAATTCATTAGGTTCTATTTTTCTTCAAAATATTTCTGGACCAACCCCAATCAACATTATATGGAGCAATGGATCTACTGCTACATCCTTAGTAAACCGAACGCCTGGAATCTACTCCGTTATGCTAATCGATACGAATAAATGCAGGAAATGGCGTAGTTTCAATCTAGCACCTAAGTCGGACCCAAACATTATATTTGACACCAAAAATGCTATGTGTACAGATACAGTGGGCCGTATTCTAACAAATGTGGTCAACGGTAAATTACCTATAAAATATGCTTGGAGTTCTGGTGATACCACGAGAGATATTGTAAATAAACCTAAAGGCTTTTATACCTTAATTATAACTGATTCCCTTGGTTGTAAAGATACTTTGAGTGATTCTATTCGCAGGAGACCATCGCCTACCTATTCGGATAGTTTCAAACCTGCTCGCTGTGGGTTGCATAATGGGCTAATTCATTTGTATAATTTATCCGGTTCTGGTCCATTTAGTTTTTTATGGTCACATAGTGATACAACAACAACAGGATTTGTCCGCTTCTTGCCCATGGGAATATATACTGTAGCTATAAAAGATGCCAATGGATGTGAAGTAAAGGACACTTTTAATCTTAATTCAAATGGTGACATACTTGTAACCTATGACATTTTTCGGTCGAAGTGCAAGGACTCAACAGGTAAAATTGCATTAACCTTCTATAATGGTACCCCACCATATACTATCAGTTGGTCAAATGGAGATAAAGGACTAGTGGCAGATTCATTAAAATTTGGCACTTATGGCTTAAGTATTCGAGATAGTTTAGGATGTACTTATTGGGATTCTATTAAAGTGAGAGATAGTACGAATATGAGAATGACTTTCGACATCACAAAGACACGATGTGATAGTCATACGGGAAAGGTTATTACAACACCTAATTATGGATTTGCTCCTTATAAATATCAATGGAATAGATTTCCAAAGGACACTTTTGCTATTATAGATTCGTTAGAGGCAAAGGAATATAAACTACAAGTAACAGATTCGCTTGGTTGTAAATATGATACCGCGGTGCAGATAGAATATACACACTATCCAATTATAAGAGATTCAGTAGTAATCGAAACATGTATTGGAGGCAACGGGGAGGTTCATATTAAAATAGATAGTGTCATTCAGCCAATAACCATACGATGGAATGGAGTAATAGATTCTGTTTATAAGAAAACTGGCTTGACGGGGGAGCGAAGCTTTAGTGTCTTCGTAATCGATTCACATAAATGTAATGTAACAGCTAATATAACCTTACCCAAAAATCCAACACAGTTTCCAAGTTTAGGAAAGACGCCTCCACCTTGTGGACGAAATCTCGGATCGCTGGAAGTATTTGGAGATAAACTCCATAGTTTTATTTGGAGTCCAGGCGGTAAGACTAGTAGAAGGATAGATTCGTTAGCTCCTGGTCTTTATGCCGTGACGGTATCGGATAGCAACGGTTGCACCTTTACTCTCAGAGATACATTAGCATATACCATATCTCCTCAAACTATTTATTTAAAGACTAGACCAAATTGTGGTAAGTCAGACGGAGCTATAACGGGTGTGGCCATTTCTACTGTAGGTGGATTAGAATATGCATTTCGAAAATTACCGAACCCATTTAGTTCGAATGTGCCATATCAAGGGGCTATAGAAATGTTTAACTTGGATTCAGGCTACTATGTAGTGAGGGTGAAAGATGGATATAATTGTGAAACAATAGATACAATTTATTTAAAAGATAGCGCAGCACAAAAAATCAACTTAACTGCAACGAATGCTATATGCACAGATAACAATGGAAAGGTAAAGGTAAATATTACAGGGGGTAAGCCACCTTACACTATTCAGTGGTATGATTTCACGAACCTCGACACCATAGTATCCCTTTCTAGCGGAACTTATGCAATAACTGTCACAGATAATAGAAATTGTGAGGTAAAAGATAGTGCAGAGGTTAAGTTTTTCTTACCACCAGAGGTCAGTCTGCAAGGAGAAAATTCACTCTGCGGAAACGGAAAAGGTAAAATTACTACCACGGTGGGCTTTGGAGTCAAGCCTATTGTATATCAATGGCAAGGAAGCTCTATAACTACCAAAGATAGAGTAAACCTTAATGGAGGAAATTATTCTATGACTGTTACAGATAGTTTAGGCTGTCAAGATACAGCTTCGATTTTGATTTTAGCTCAACCTGCTTTAATAGCAAGTTTGAAAGGAAGCCCTGCGCATTGTGCGCTCAATAATGGTTCAGCTACTTCAATTATTACTTCTGGCAAACCCCCTTATAATGTAGTATGGAATGGAAGTTTCTCTGGATTGGCACTCGTGGGAAGTGATTCAGGAAGACAGATTTGCCATATTATTGATTCTAACAATTGCGAACGTAGAGATACGATTTATCTTTCACGAATTCCAAAAACGACTATATCTACCAGTATAGTTAATGATAATTGTACCTATAAGATGGGCTCTATCATATCCAGTGCATCGGGCGGAAAACTGCCATATACTTATGCATGGAGTCATAATGCCTCGCTTAATACTCCAATGGCTGCGAATCTTGGTGCGGGAAATTATACGGTCTCTATAACAGATAGCTTAGGCTGTCAGGCTTCAGAGATTCGTACTATTGGTGATTCAGCGGGTCCAGCTCTCGCATTAATAGTGACAAACGCTACTTGTGGTTTGAATAATGCTTCCATCTTAGCAAATGTAAGTTCAAACAAGCCGCCTATTACTTACTTCTGGAATAATGTTTTAGGAACTAATAACATCGCCAATATCAATGGAGGAAGATATATCTGTCGCGTAGTGGATGCCAGAGGTTGCGTAAAAAGCGATACAGTTACTGTGGATACTTCTAAACCTTTACTAGGCTCTTTTATAAAAAAGAATGCAAGTTGTAATATAAATAACGGATATATCAAAGTCAATATGACAGGAGGCACGGGTAGCCGCTTATTTACATGGGCACATACTATTACAAATTCCGATTCTATAAGAAATCTCAGTCCAGGAACCTATAAATTAACCGTAACGGATAGCAAGGGTTGTGTCTGGTCAGACTCCATTGTGATAAATCAGCAAGGCTTCCCGAGTGTGAATCTTATAAAATACGATGCCAAGTGCCGGTTGCCAAATGGAAGATTGAAAGTTTCAGTTAGTAATCATGCTAGTCGGATGAGTTATATATGGAGCAATACAAATACTGCCGATTCTATTTCTAATTTAGTGCCAGGAAGTTATAGTGTAACGGCAAATGACGGATATGGTTGTAATGTGGCAGCCACTATCCAACTTGGAAATATTGGAATGGATTCGATTCGGTTTAATATTTTTCATCCACGTTGTATGGTAAATAATGGACGCGCTAAAGCTATTGCCGTAAATGCTTTAGGCAATGTTACATATAACTGGAGCAACACATCCACTATAGATAGTATTCATCCATTGGCGCCAGGCTCATATACCGTCACTGTTTCGGATAGTCTTTGTACACATACTAAATCCGCAAATTTAGTTATGGGCACTATACCGAAGCTAAATCTCATAAAACAAGATGCTTCATGCAATATCAATAATGGAACGATAACTACGAATGTCACACAAGGTACTCCGCCAATGAGTTTTAAATGGAGCAATAATATGACGCCTGCAAATTTATTCGGTGTGGATTCCGGTACCTATAGCGTAGTGGTTACAGATAACTATGGTTGCAAAGATAGCAGCGCTATTTATGTAGCGAGAATATCTGGTATGAATATTAGCTTCACTACTACGAAATCAAAATGTGGATTAGCTAATGGATCAATTCAAGGTTTGGTATTGGGAGGTGTACCAGGATACGACCTCACGTGGAATACAGGAGATAAGACAGCAATTATTTCCAATCAAACTGCTGGTAAGTATTGGTTATCAGTGAGAGACATAAATAATTGTGTTCATACGGATACCGTCATACTTGAAGACCGCAAAAAACCTCTAATTGTTGAAACTAAAATTCAGGCGGTCTGTAATAAAGCCAATGGTGCTATCAAGATAAATATACAGGATGGTACAATGCCATTTAGCTACCAATGGAGCAATGGTAAAACAACGAAAGATCTTGATAGTTTGGCAGTAGGTATTTATAGGATTACGGTTACAGATTCTCTAGGTTGTACAGACATTAAAAATATAGATATAGACCCTGGGACACCTCCATATCTACATGCAGATTCTACGCGAAGCGAACAGTCTACTTGTGGCTTAAAAAATGGCAAAATGCAAGCACTTCTTATGCGTGGAGTAGAACCTATTACATATTCTTGGAGTACTGGTGATACGGGATCTAGAGTCAACCATATTCTTCCTGGTAAACATTATTTGACCGTAGTAGATGGAAGACAATGTATAGTCGTGGACTCTTTGATAGTATCAACAACGACCGTTCCTAAGATAAAATTGGATAGTACGGATGCGTATTGTTTGAAAGCTGTTGGACAGATTGTAACAACTATTACCGATGGCACTCCACCATTTATGTATCAATGGAGCCATGGCGCAATCACACAAAATGCCATGAATATTGCGTCAGGAAACTATAGCTTGACAGTTTCAGATTTTTATAATTGTAAGGATACTGCCACTACAAAGGTCTTGGAAGAAGTTAATTTAGTTCGAGCAAGTTATGATACATTTAGATTGAATTGCTTTAATGATAACTCGGGACGAGTCGTTTTGTATGCAACAGGTGGGCAAAAACCATATCTATATTCCATATCAACCTCTAGCTTGGATAGCGCATTTAATGGACTAAGTGCTGGGAAATATGATTTTACTGTGACAGATAATAAAGGTTGTGTATATCGCGATTCATTTATTATTACTCAGCCAGACTCCATTCATCTCGTATTTGACTCTATCAAACCTCTGACCTGCTATAATAGAAACGATGGCATGCTACAAGTAACTGCCAATGGCAGCAATGGCAGCTTTAATTATTTATGGACGCCTTCGAATCAGACTACTAATAAAGCGATTAATCTAGGAGATGCGGCCCATAAAGTCGTGGCTACAGATGCCAAAGGTTGCAGAAAAGAGCTATCGCATACTTTTATCAATCCTGCTCAAATACTTGTCAAATCAATTATTACGCATAATGCATGTCATGGTGAATCTAAAGGTGCCATTAGAATAGAGGCATCCAATGGTGTCAAGCCTTATAACTATGCCTGGTCAAACGGGAACACCTCGAGCAGTCCTAGTCAACTGGGTTCTGGTGTTTATCGCTTAACTTTGACAGATAAGGTAGGCTGCGTCATTTTAAGAAATGATACGGTGACCTCGCCAAAGAAACTTTTTCCTGGAGAGCCTATACCTCTAGACCAAGCTTGCAGAGAGCAACTTTATGGAGAGGTGGAGATAAAAAATACCGAAGGTGGAGTCAGACCATATTCATTTAGTATAGATGGTGGCTTGACCTTTACCATGCGAAATAAATTTGATGAACTCAAACCAGCTAAATATCAAATACTCATAAAAGACTTCAATGGTTGTCTAGATTCTATTCAGACTGAAATAAAAGGATATCCGGTATTTAATATAAAGGCTTATCCAATAGACACGACTATAGCACTGGGAGAAAGCGTATTACTCGGCTTTGATGTCACAGAGGGAAGTCCTGACTTGGTTAATAGTATTCGTTGGGCTAGCTCAGATGGTCTTAGTTGCATAGATTGCAAAGAACCTTTAGCGACCACCTATGTCAGCAAAAATTATGCTGTAGAGGTTAAGTACAATCAGCGCTGTTTTGTTTATGATACCGTAAGAATAAAAGTCATAGATAGTAATGATCTTTATATCCCGAATTCATTCGCTCCTGCAGCTAGCAATGTCGAGAATAGAACATTCAGAATTTATGCAAATAAGGTAGTGCGAGCAGAGCTAATGATATTTAACCGCTGGGGAGAGAAAATGTTCGAGACAGAAGATGCTCATTTATCAGGATGGGATGGAATATATAAAGGAGAACCAGCTCCAATGGCAGTTTATATCTATTATGTGGAAGTCACATATCTCGGGGGTAGAAAAGTAGTACGAAAAGGCGATGTAACCCTAGTGAGGTGAGGATCTGATTATAAGTTAAAGGATTGGATTGTCTGCAATTATTTTATATATAAACAAGTCCTACTTAATCTCTCCATGGACAATACCCCCTGAAATGACAAACTTCATCAAATCTTTGACATCTTTCGTGTCAAGTGGAGTGAGTAAATCTCTGCGGACGAGTAAGAGCTCGCCAGTAAAAGCATAAGAAAGTGGAAAGTAAACGGAAACTAAGTCTGAACTGATATCATAGTTGGATACATCCTCAGAAGTGATGAAACCGATACGATGAATACCTTCTCCCACTCTAGCTAAAACCGGTTTTTCAAATTTCTTTTTATCTGAAGCGAAAGCACCTATGACATCTCGAATGGCTTTATATACTTCTTTGACTATGGGCACTCGAAGAAGAAAAGCTTCGAAACCTTTAAAAAGTTTTTCCATTAAAATATTGGTCCCTAAAAATCCGACAAGTATTAAGACGAGTAAAACGGTAATCAATCCTAAACCATAAATTCTAAATCCAAAAATGGAATGAAAGATTTCCTGCACAGGAGAGTCAATATTATTTAGAATAAGCCAAATAACATAAAATGTAGTTAGGACAGGAGCAGTGATAAATGTACCTCTTAGCAAGTAGGTTCCTGTTTCTTTTATTTGATATTTCATTATAATTTAGTAGTTAGTTTAAAGTCGCATTCGTTAGTTCACCGTATTGGTAATAATTTTTAAATTATACAACTACATTAATCATTCTGCCTTTTACGAAAATAAATTTCTTAATTTCTCTACCTTCTAGCCATTTCAATACAGTTTCATTTGTCATGGCGGCTTCCCTAGCTTGAGCCTCATCGATATCGGCAGCTAGGTTTATCTTGACTCGCATTTTACCATTGATGGATACGGGATATTCTATGGTGTCATCTACGAGATATTTTTCATCTACCGCAGGAAATTCTTCTACGATGATAGAGCCCGTTTTACCCAACTGAGACCAAATAGTCTCGGCAGTATGGGGCGCAAATGGACAAATAGCCTTTAATAGTGGCAGTAAAATATCTTGGCTCGATGTTTTCGCCGATGTCAATTCATTCACTGCTATCATAAAAGCACTCACACAAGTATTGAATGAAAAGTTTTCGATATCCTTGGCGAGTTTATCGAGAGTACGATGTAGCACTTTTAGCTCCTCTGTGGTTGCTCCAGTAGAGGTCATTTTAGAATTGCCATTTTCATCCAAATACAAATTCCAAAAACGCTTTAAAAATTTGGATACACCCTCTATCCCCGCAGTATTCCATGGTTTGGACTGCTCTATGGGACCTAGAAACATCTCATACATTCGAAAACAATCTGCACCATATTTATCGATAATATCATCGGGATTAACGACATTGTATTTGGACTTGGACATTTTTTCGATTTCCCAGCCACAGATATATTTCCCATCTTCTAATTCGAATTGGGCATTCGCAAATTCACTCCTCCATTTTTTGAAAGCTTCGATATCTAAAGCATCGTTTTCTACCATATTTACATCAGTTCGAATTGGTGTAACTTCGGTATCCTTTTTTATTAATCCTTTAGAGATAAATATGTTTTCATTTTCATTAGAACGATAAACAAACTGCGTTCTACCCTGTATCATCCCCTGATTAATCAACCTTTTGAAAGGCTCTTTATGTGAGACAAAACCTCGGTCGTAAAGGAAGTGATTGAAGTAGCGGGAATACAAAAGATGACCTACGGCGTGTTCAGATCCTCCTTGATACAAATCGACTTGCCCCCAATACTTAGCTATATTTTTCGATACAAATTCCTTGTCATTCTGTGGATCCATATAACGGAGGAAATACCATGAAGAACCTGCAAAAGCAGGCATAGTGTCTACTTCACGCGTATAGCCTTCTATTTCATGCACCCATTTTTCATTTCTAGCATTGGGCGCTTGTCCATCTTTTGAGGGAAGAAAAGAATCTACATCGGGGTTTAATAAAGGTAATTGAGACTTATCTAATGGATAAGGTATTTCATCTTTCCATAAAATAGGAATAGGTTCGCCCCAGTATCGTTGACGACTGAAGTTAGCATCGCGAAGTCGAAACTGCGTCTTGCGTTCTCCGATACCATCATCTTCCATTCGTACTATCACCTTGTCGAAGCCATCTTTCCAATTCAGTCCATTTATAAAATCAGAATTCTTAAGAATACCTTGTTTGTCTCCAATTTCCGATTTTTCTATTCCTTTTTTATCAAATATTTCGATAATCTCTATACCAAACTTCTCGGCAAATTTTCTGTCTCGCTCATCCTCTGCTGGCACTGCCATGATAGCACCCGTGCCGTATCCCATCAATACGTATTCGGCGATATAGATAGGAAGCAATTTCCCAGTGAATGGATGAATAGCATAAGCCCCCGTAAACTGTCCACTTACTTCTTTTTCGGCTTGTCTGTCTATATCCGATTTCGATTTACAATAAGCGATATATTCATTGACCTTCGTTTTATATTCATCGGTCACTATCTTAGAAACTATCGTATGTTCAGGTGCCATCACCATAAAGGTAGCTCCGAAGATGGTATCAGGACGAGTAGTGTAAACTAGTATGTTTTTTCTATTGGTTAGATATATTTTGTCTATCTTTGCACTATCGAGTATCGTCTTGGGCGTTTCAGAGAAGGATTCTAGATTTCTAGAAGGCATAGCTCCCTCGATTAAGAGGGAAGATTGTAGTCCAGTCTTCCCTTTATTTATTCTAAAGGTACTTAAGTTTATTTTTTTTCTTCCCTTTCTAATCTCAAATACAGCTACATAATTTGCTTTTCTTATTTGCTTAGTGAAAATTATAGTTGGAAGTCCTCGCAAGTTTACACCTCCGTATATGACATTGTCTGGTTTCAATAAGACATCCATCAATAGTTCGAAATCATAAGAATTTACGCTCTTTTGTCCACGTTTCTCTTCTAGACAGGTATTGCCATGACGCTCGAAAATATGCCTAACGGCGTAGTTGTCAATTTCAAATTGGTATTCTTGATTTAGTTTAATCCCAGATTTTTCAGATAAAATTTGAGAAAATGAATCATCAATTGCACCCAAGGAAAACGAAGTCTTGTCATTTGAATTATCATTCAATGCAGCCTCAATGAATACAATGAATGACCTATTGGTTACTAACGGAAAAGTAACTTGAGCTCCTGTAGATTTCCCTATCCAATTTCGTTGTTGATCTTTTAATGAATTGGAAAAATCTACTTCTTCTAGTCCCTGCAATAATCTATCGGCATAAGCTGTCATTCGCAGCGACCATTGTCGCATTTTCTTTTTGACTACTGGGTGATTTCCGCGCTCACTTCGCCCATTGATGACTTCATCATTTGCGAGTACAGTTCCTAAAGCCTCACACCAGTTGACTTCACCCATACTTGTATAGATGAGGCGATAGTTCATCAGAATATCACTTTTCTCTTTTTCAGAATAGTTTTTCCATTCTTCGGCTGAAAAGGCTTTGACTTGGTTATTGGTAAAGGCGGTATTGTTATAATTCCCATGCTCTTCGAAATGTCTTATTAAGACATCGATTGAATAAGCGCATAGGTTTTCATAACAATAAATAGAATTAAACATTTCGATAAATAGCCACTGCGTCCATTTGTAATATTCTGGGCTGCTCGTCACGACTTCTCTCGACCAGTCAAAACTTAGACCAATTTTATTGAGCTGATTCTTATAAGTAGCTATATTTTCCTTGGTGGTGTCTCTAGGGTCTTTGCCTGTCTCAATAGCATACTGCTCTGCAGGCAAGCCGAAGCTATCAAAACCCATGGGGTGCAGTACATTGAAACCTTTCATCCGCTTGAATCGTGCATAGATATCACTAGCTACATAGCCTAGTGGATGACCTACATGCAAGCCAGCGCCACTGGGATAGGGAAACATCTCTAAGACATAATGTTTTGGCTTAGAAATATCGTTTTCTATTTTGTAAATATCTTTATCTGACCATATTTTCTTAGCCGCCTGGTCTATCGCACTGGGGGAATACTGCATAGTTTGGTAAAAGATGACAAATGTACACATAATTTTTCTTCGTCAAATTATAAACGAAGGAAGAAAAATTATGTGGAACTTACTAACAACCAGTCAAAGAGATAAATAATTAGGGAAATACTAATAGAAAAGATATGTGCGAATTAAATTCATTTTTAGGATTTTTGTTTTATGGCTAAACATTCAATATTTTTTTACTTGTTATTTCAATCCATAATGACTTTGTACGGACAAAACTCTACATATTCTCTGAGTCTAGCAAGAGAAATTAGTTTTTTTGCCACAGGTCTTAGTTTCAATGCCTTAGGTGCCATACAGAGTAGAAATACTTCTGTATTAAGAGTAGAAGATATTGAAAAGCTCTCTCGCAATGTCTTAGATGGGCTAGATAGAACGGCGACTTATAACTACTCGCTGAAAGCGAAGGGAATGAGCGACAAGTTGCTCTTAGGTTCTTTGGTTTTGCCTACGACGATAATGCTTGACCCGAATCAGCGAAATCAACTAGGAGAAAAAACGACCATGTTGCTTCAAACTTACCTGATCAATGCGGGTAGTACTTTGCTTGTTAAATCACTAGTGAGACGTACCAGACCATTTGTGTATAATGAAAATGTGCCCCTCTCAGAGAAGCTAAAAGCGGATGCCCGCATGTCTTTTTTCTCTGGACATACTAGTTTCACGGCTAGTTCAGCATTTTTCACCGCATCTATGCTCACTGCCAATGGTCAAAATAAGAATTTAGCGCCAATAATATGGTCTAGTGCCGCTGTATTACCGGCTGTTCAGGGTTATCTTCGCTGGAAGGCGGGCAAGCATTTCCCTACGGATATTTTCATAGGATATGCTATAGGGGCTGGCTTAGGCTATCTAATTCCGAAAATACATGAAGGTTTTTAAATCTGGAATACAATTATTTTCTATATTTGCACACCTATTTTCTAAGGGGCAATTAGCTCAGCTGGTTCAGAGCACTACGTCGACAACGTAGGGGTCATTGGTTCGAATCCGATATTGCCCACATTCCAATTTTTTTTGCGTAAAGGGTTATTGATTCCCTTAGTACTCTTGCTGCTCAGGAGACAGATTCGCTTTCTACTTTTAAATCTAGTACCTACCTTTCATCTGCTCCTTCATCACCATCTATGATGGCTTTCACATCTGAGGTACAATGTTTACATTTGATAGCATCGACTGGAATAAATTCTCGGCAATAAGGACACTCTCTGCTTCCTTGTGCACGAAAATTGGCGAGTTTGAGTTTCATGATTACCTTGACTAGGGCAAATAGAACTGCAGCTTTAATGAGAAAGCCGATAAGCGTGTTTTAAAATTTTCCTACATGTATCTGCCCTTTTAAAAAGGGTACTGTAAGTCCTGACATATCTGGAACACCTCCTAAGGCAGCTATAAAATCCCCGATAATATCGGTAGATAGACTATCTACCACTGTAGAAAAGGCTGCACCGATGATAACTCCTAACGCTAGGTCAAACATGTTGCCACTCGTAGCAAAGAGCCGAAATTCTTCTAAATATTTTTTAATATACATAGGTAATATAAATTGATGTCAACTTATTACTTTTCCTTTTCTTCTTCTCCAAATTTTACTACTCTATTTTCATTAATTAATGAATAAAGGGCTAGAGTAATTCTAGCAGTAGTTCTATGCAAATATTCAAGGTATAGATTATCTAAATCATCTTTAACAGTTAGGTAGTATTTATCATTTTCAAAGTTGAAGGATGTAAGGGTTATACTTGGGACCTTAAGCACATTAAAGAATGGCTCATGCTCAAAGCTTTCACGAAATACATCGCCGTGAGCTAATTGGATAAATTCAGGATGTATATACCTATTAAGTTGGTTCATGAGTGTATTGGCAGAATCCTGAACACAGAGCAGATTTTGCCTACCTTCGAGGAAAGGTCGCCCCAGCATTTCTAGGTTAATTACATATTTAATGTCCAAGTAATCGTATTTCATAAGTGTATCGGCGAGAAAACCAGCACCTATCATATTTTTGTGTTTCCCAGAAGTGAAGGCAAAGATTATATTTTCACGAGGTTTGATTTTATTAAAGAAAAGCGCTAGCTGAAAAACGGCGGAGACTCCTGTGGCATTATCATTACCACCTTTAAAAAAACTATCCTTGGTAGTCCTATTTTTAGCCATTCCTAGATTGTCATAGTTAGCAGTAATAAGTATCGCTGAGCGTTTTCTCAGATTGCCCCGATAGAGTCCTACAATATTATATCCTGTTTTATTAGCATCTATTTTGTAGGGTATTCGATAATTATCAAAATAGGTTTTGATATTATATGCTCGCAACATACTTTCGAGATAAACAATGCTTCGTGAAATACTCTCTCGTTCTATGTCTCTTCCTTCAAATTGTGGACTGGTAAGTGTGGTCAGGATGCTTTTGGTAAAATTTATATTTTGTCCTTCTAGTATATCTTCAAACCCAATGTTTTGAGCAAAGTAAGAATTGTCTATAATCAATAGAAGGAAGAGCAACGTCTTTTTATGAATCATAGTTAATTCAGTATATCTGAAATCTTTACTGTTAATTCCTCTTCAAAAAATGGATTTCCTTTCAACTTATTGATTTTAAAAATTGGTTTTTTATAAAATGCTCCAAGATAATCAGCAAACTGACCATGATTGAGTTCTGGCACAATTATCTGGTCATAAGAATTTATTGTGGAAAGAAAGTTTTTAGGAAAAGGAAATATCCAATCTAAGTGTAAGTGGGCTATTTCATGAAATTGTTTAGCTAGTTCAGAGAAAGCTTCTTTGGTAGCTCCATAGGTAGAACCCCAGCTTAATATCAATGTCCCTTTTTCCGAACTGAATTTCTCTAAAACGCAATCTGGGATATATTCAGACATTTTCAGAATTTTTTGGTACCGTGTTTCTACCATCTTGTGATGGTTTTGTCCTTCATAGGAAATATGACCTGTGTGATAATCTTTCTCCAATCCTCCAGCGATATAGTTTACACCTGCTTGACCCAAATCTGTCCATGGTCTTACTAAGCTATCTTCAGATCGTGAAAAAGGCAAATCGCTCTTATAAAAATCAATGGTTCGAGCTTCGATGGGTGGTACTTCCCAGAGTTCACTGCCATTCGCAATGAGGGCATCACTCAATAAAAAAACAGGTGTCTGAAATCGCATCATCATTTCTATAGCTTGCAAAGTGGTATCATATGCGCTAGAGGGATTTCTTATGCTTACTACCGGCACAGGACAATCCCCATGTCGTCCCTTGATCACCATATTTAAATCCGACTGCTCTACCTTGGTAGGTAAGCCAGTACTAGGACCAGCGCGCTGCACATCTATAATTAGTAGTGGGATTTCTGCCATGTGGGCAAGACCTATAGTTTCTTGCTTTAGGTCTATGCCAGGACCAGATGATGCGGTAATCCCTATATTCCCTGCAAAGGCAGCACCTAAAGCCATGCCTGCTGCTGCGATTTCATCTTCGGCTTGTTTTACAATCACTTCTTTCATCTTCGTCTTAGCCAATTCATGAAGAATATCGGATGCAGGTGTAATAGGATATCCTCCAAAGAAAACATTTCGACCAAAAATTTTAGGAGCAGAAAGAATCGCTAAAGCTATTGCCGAATTTCCATTAATGTTTCTATAATAACCTTCTTTAAAATGAGCTTTATCATCTAATTTTTCAAGTGAAAACTCAATAGTTTCACCATAGTGAAAACCTTTCTTGAGAGCTACTTCCATCATTTCAAGTTGATCTCCCTTAAATTTATTTTTAATCAAATCTAGGGTTTTATCTATCGAAGATTCCAAAGCAAAAGCAAGAAATCCTAAAGCGAAAATATTTTTATTTTTATCCTTTGCTTTATCTTCTACTTTAAATTCTAGGAGTGCCTCTTTGGTCATACCAGAAAATGCTACTTCTAATTTTTTATTGGGAATAGCTTCTAGTTCTGACAAATCAAACCCTGCTAACTTGCAATTTTTCGTATCAAAGCCACTTGGGTCATAGATTAGTACACCAGTAGGTTTTAAGGTTTTGAAATACTTCTTAAGCGCTGCAGCATTAAAGGCAATGAATACATCAGATTTATTGCCAGCAGTATTAATTTTTTCACCACCATACTGAATTTGAAATCCAGATACGCCGCTAACTGTGCCTGCAGGCGCTCGTATTTCCGCAGGGAAATCAGAAAGGGTATTGAGGTCGAGATTTTCTAAAGCAACGTTATTAGAAAAAGCATTTCCTAATAACTGAATACCATCGCCAGAATCTCCAGCTAGGGTGACTACAAATTTATTCATCGACTAGTTTAGCAACAACAACAACTAGAGAATAGCCCGATGGCAACCAAGGCTGTTAAGATATAAGGAATAATTCCAGATGCCCCGACATAGTCTTTTGCTATGCGTTGTCCGCTAAACAGCTGGATTAAAAGAGCTAAACACAAGACAAAGCCCCATTCTGTAAACACACAGCAATAGCATTCACAAAACAAATAACAGTAAGTTGCGACTAACATCCAACCAGCAACGAATAATTCTTGAAGTGTTATCCAATAAAAAAGTGGAGTGATGATGGGCTTAAGAACTGTGTTTTCAAAAGCCGACTGAAACCAAGATAAATTTCCATTTCGATTGACAAGTTTATCTATTCCTGATTGTAAAAAAGTGATGACAAAAAATAGGCTTAATAGCCCTAAAATAATGGGTGTAGGAGATAAGTTCATATCATTATTTTTTAAGTAATTTATTATACTCTGAGGGGTTGGCAAATAACTTGAGAGCTTCTTTGATATCTTCATCATGCTCGAAATCATGCTCTACAACTCCTTTGCGGAAAAAGTATCTTCTCACAATTTCACCTTCCAGATACTCATGAATATCTTTTTTGTGTGTCATAAACTCATTATTTTTTGCTTCCTTAACCTTGGCTGCTAGCTCGTCATAGGCTTTTTGAATACTAGGCATGAGCTTTTCTCCTTCTGCTTTTTCTTTGAGGTTAGCTAGTTCCCTGTCCACCTCGGAATCATAGTTAAAGTTTTTAGACTTTGCATATTGTATAAATTTCTCATATTCTGCATCGGGCAGTCTAAATGTTTTAGGCGAATTTGGCTTTGGGTTTTTTGCTACATATTGATTTGCAAAATCTGCAGTAACGCCTTTTGCCATCAAATAGAAAATAATAGGAGCTAGGTATTCTTTTTTAGTCTTTACATCGGGATCTATGCCTCCCCCATCATATACTACTCTACCAGCTTTCGTTTTAAATGGAATCTTTAGAGAGTCGGGAATTTTTTTAACAGAGCCATCTGGGTTTTTTTCAGCATAATTTATTGCTTGTATACATCTTCCTGAAGGGATATAGTATTTAGCTGTAGTTACTTTCATTTGCGTGTTATAGGGCAATGGTCGCGTATTTTGAACGAGTCCTTTGCCAAATGTTTTCCCACCTAAAATTACTCCTCTATCATAGTCTTGAACTGCACCAGCCACGATTTCCGAAGCAGATGCAGATCCACCATTCGTAAGCACAATAAGCGGAATATTAGCATCATCTGCTCTTCGCTTGGTTCTGTGGGTCGACTGCATCTCTTGAATTTTTCCTTTTGTGCTGACGATTTCATTATTTTGATCAATAAATATATTAGATAAATCTACAGCCTCATGGAGAAGTCCTCCAGGATTTCCTCGTAAATCTAGCACAAGACCTTTCATGTTTTTATTAGCTTCCTTAAGTTTTAAAAACTCAGTACGGACATCATTACCAGCATTTTCCATAAAACTCTCCAATTTTATATACCCAATATCATTAGAAATCATACCTGCATACGGTACGTTTTTGAGTTTTATTTCTTTACGGGTGATTTCCGTAGTCATTTTTTTATAGGTGCCATCTGCTTGAAGTCTTTCATAAGTGAGTTTGAACGAAGATCCCGCCTGTCCTTTGAGAAGCTTACTTACATCATCAGTTTTTTTTCCTTTCATAGACTTTCCATCGATTTCTAGAATTCGATCACCGGGTATTAAGCCAGCCAAATGTGCAGGCATGCCTTCGTAGGGTTCGTCTATAATAACAAATTCGTCCCGCTGAGAGATAAGACTACCTATACCACCGTATTTTCCCGTGGTCTGAATTCGAAAATCCTCTGTTTCGGCTTCTGAATAATATTCCGTGTAAGGGTCTAGGTCTTTGAGCATAGCATCAATCGCTACTCTTATAGCGTGGCTAGGCTCTACTTTATCTACATAGTGAATATTGAGCTCCTTGAAAAGTGAAACGAAAATGTCAATATTTTTAGATATCTCGAAATAGTCTACATCTTTAAAAGAGATGGCAAATAAGGCAGCGAATGTAAAGAACACTCCAGCTAATCCCATTTTTAGTTTTTTCATCTTAGTTACAATCATTTTTACGATAACTACAAAAATAGAAGAATGTTGACTATGGTTGATTAAATTAATTCTTTTTAATCTCAAAACTTTTAACTTTGCCTTATTCCATCGAATAGAAATGATAACCAACGATATAGATAAATCAAAACTACCACAACATATAGCCATCATCATGGACGGAAATGGCAGGTGGGCACAGAGTCAAGGTAAGGATAGAACTTTTGGGCATCAAAATGGAGTGGAGTCTGTACGAGAAGCTATCAAGGGATGTATGGAAATTGGGGTGAAGTATCTCACACTTTATGCGTTTTCTACGGAAAACTGGAATAGACCGAAGGAAGAAGTTGATTTTTTGATGAATCTGCTCGTAGAGGCTATAGTCGGAGAGACACCAGAGCTACTGAAGAATGATATTCGATTAGAAACAATCGGTGCCATAGATGAGCTACCTCATGTTTCTTATCAGCATTTACTTCAAGCTAAAAAAGATACAGCTCACTGTAAGGAATTGACTTTAATCTTAGCATTGAACTATGGATCAAAAAAAGAGATAACTCAAGCAGTTCAGTCTATTGCGAACAGAGTTTTAAAAGGTGATTTAAAGATTGAAAATATCGACGAGACATGCATAACAGATAACCTTTACACATGTAGTTTTCCAGATCCAGAGATTATGATTCGCACCTCAAATGAGATGAGAGTATCTAATTTTCTCACCTGGCAATTAGCTTATGCGGAGTTTTTCTTTTTACCTATTTTCTGGCCAGAGTTTAAGCGAGAACATTTGTGGGAATGTGTTAGAGATTTTCAGCAGAGAGAGCGTCGCTTCGGTAAAACTAGTGCCCAGGTCCAGTAATTTTTAGTGGTGAAACGAGATATTGAAGAATTATTAAAGGCAAACGTAATAAGTCCAGAGATAGCAGATGCTATCTCCAATTATTACAAGCAAAAAGAAATATCTTCCCCAAACAGACTGGTTGTTGTATTTGGTATTTTAGGAGCATTATTAGTAGGACTAGGTGTTATCTTAATTATAGCGCATAACTGGGATGATCTAGCTCGAGGAGTTAAAACTTTTCTTGCTTTTATTCCACTAGTCCTAGGTCAGGTGGCCACTGGGTATTCTATTTTTAGAAAAAAGGAGAGTACATCCTGGCGAGAAGCTAGCGCCTGTTTTTTGATTTTCGCTATTGGTGCTTGCATCTCACTTATTAGTCAGATATATAATATTGAAGGAGATTTAGGTGATTTTTTATTGACTTGGAGTCTGCTTGTGTTGCCTATAGTTTATATTGCTAGATCTCATATAGCATCTTTGTTATATATTCTTTTGATTACTTATTTTCTATTTGAAAGTAATTCTTGGACGCATGGTAGACAGTTTAACTTTTTATATTGGTTGCTGTTTTTAGCCATAGTCCCTCATTTATTTTTTCTCTTTAAGAATAGAAAAGAAACTAATTTCATAAACTTTCATAGCTTTCTCATTTCAATTAGTTTGTCTTGTGGTGTAGGTTCACTAGCTGGCGAATTCCCTCATTTATTAAGTATTACATTCATTGCCTTGTTTTCATGCTTCTATGGGTTGGGGTATACCTATAAGTCTTCACAACAGGGTCATTTATCGAATGGTTTTATTCTGTATGGCTCTATGGCTACCATGGTCACCTTATTTATAGCTAGTTTTCAAGATTTTTGGAGGACTATGCGAGAAGTTATATGGAGTGCTTCGATATTTCAAACAGAAACATTTTATTTTGCACTTTTATTTTTTGTGAGCGCTATTCTAGTTTACTATTATTACTTTAATGATAGGAGATCCCAATGGCGAGATAATTTACAGCCTATAATGCCAGTATTCATAGTATATAGCTTCATATTTATAATAGGACAATTTTTCCCACAATTAGCACAAATTTTAATCAATATTCTTATTCTTAGTATAGGTGTATTGACTATAAGGCAAGGTGCGAATATGAATCACCTAGGGGTGCTAAATTATGGACTCATAATTATCACCATCCTAGTCGCATGCAGATTTTTTGATACCGATATTAGTTTTGTATGGCGCGGTCTAATTTTCGTCAGTCTAGGGCTTGGTTTTTTTGCTACGAATTTTTGGATGATAAAGAAACGAAGGGAAGATGGATAAAAAGAAGTTTCTAATACTTGCTTTCACACTGATGGCTTTCGCTCAATTATATGTTCCTTTTTCTATGGTTTGGGAAAGTGAAAGTATATTGGCTAAAGGCACCCCTTATAGGTTTAGAACGGCACCTATAGACCCGAATGACCCATTTCGAGGAAAGTATATCACTTTAAATTTTAAAGACAATATCTGTAATATAGCCAATGACAGTATTTGGTCCCAAGGAGATAAAGCATACGGTATTTTAGAAAATGTGAATGGATTTGCAAGTATTCGTTCATTGCAAAAATCTAAGCCAGAAAACAAAGACTATCTCTATCTTACTATAAGCTATATCGTGACTGTAGGGAATGAAAATAAAGCCAATCTTGTTTTCCCATTCGATAAATACTATATGGAAGAATCCAAAGCCTATGCGGCAGAAAAAATTTATCGTGAGCGACAATTGGATACTATTCACACGACCTATGCCCTAGTATATGTAAAAAACGGAGTAGGACGACTCTCCGATGTCAAAATTGGGGATAGCTCTATTCGAGATATGTTAAAGTAGGTCTCAACTATATCATTTTTTGCAAATTTTTTATAACAGATTGCAACAACCAAGTTTATTTCTTGAATTATTTTTGTACTAGTTTTTTTGTCTAGTTTGCAAATAGGCATATTGTTCATCTTTAAATTAATAAATTATGAAAAAGTTTTTAACTCTGGTTTTCTCAGCGACATTTATTTTTTTACAGGCTCAATTTTCTGACTTAGCTATCTTGCCTACACAAGGCAGCTGGGCGATTCATAAAGGTATAATCGATAATACGGAAATTGAGATAATACCCGATGGACACCGTGCTCAGGTAGAATTAACTTTTACAGTTTATGTGGACTCTGTGAATTTACATTTTAATAACTACAGGAGAAATCTACCTACCTACAAGGATAATCTATTAGAAGCACGATTAAATTTTAAGCTAGCTCCGGAGGCTTTCTTCTATGATTCTTATTTATGGCTCAATGCCACTACTATCATCCGAGCTAAAATACTTCCTAGAGGAGAAGCTAATAGGGTTTATGATTCCATTGTGAATCGTAAAATAGATCCTTCCATCTTGCAAAAGAACTGGGACAATCAATATTCTCTCAAAATATTCCCTATATCTACCGTATTTCCTAGAAAAGTAAAAATAGCCTATAGTATTCCCTTCAAAGTGGAAGATAATGGACGAGAGTTTATAGAGTTGCCTACGGATATACTCAAATTGACGAGTGCTAGTTCTACCACAAGTTTGATAGTTCATCATAAATCAAATGTCAAATTTAAGCACCTCGTTTTCCCGCTTACTGGCAGTATAATAAATGAAAATAGCACCAGTGTAACTTTTCGACTCCAAAATAATCAGTGGGTGACTAATCCAAGTTTTTACCTTGAATATTTCAATGAAAATGCGAAGGAGCCCTTTTCATTTTATCATCAAAAATTAACTGCAGATGAGTGCTTCTATGATTTGCGATTATCGACTAAACAATTAACAAATTTGACAAAATCAATTAGTTCTTTTGGTGTGAAAATCCCATTAAGGACAGGAGGTTTTGTCTATCAAAACTACAATACATCTAAGGGTCTTTTGATACCAAATAGCTTGTATAATGAGTGTGGCAGCTTTGTAGGAGAAATGGATTTTGAAAAACCAATAGAGCTCAAGTATAAAATAGGTTCCACTATTTTTACATTATCCGATACACTAAAATCTAACAGAACCGGCGAGTTCCTATATCAAAACTGGGCTCATATGTTTAGCCAGAATGTAACCAATGATGAAACAAAAGAAATTAGTCTTAAGTATAGAGTTTTGAATAATCAAACAGCCTTTTTAGCGCTTGAAGATGGCGATACGGTTACGAGTACAAAGGGAAATGATATGATATCCAATGGTGGTCGTGTGCGCTCAGGAATTGTTTCCGCAGATAAGGAGGCTATTTCTGTCTATCCCAATCCAATTATAAAGGATTTTAAGGTTGAGAGTGAAACGCCTATTATTTCTTTACGAATTATTGATATCAGCGGTAGATTGGTCTATTCACAAGAATTTGAAAAAGGGACCAAGACCTTGGAGTTCAATAGTGAGGAATTGAAAATGAAGAGCGGCATTTATTGGCTTATCATAGAAGAAAAGTCAAAAATGCACACAATAAAAGTCTTGAAAGAGTAATTGCTTTACTCACAAAAATCGACGCGTATTGCTACTCGTCTATTTTTAGCTCTGCATTCTTCGGTATTATTCTCTGGGCAGATAGGGTGTTCTTGTCCATATCCTTCATAGCGCAAGCGTGCTGAATCTATTCCTTTAGCTATAATAGCTCTAGTAGCTGCTTCCGCACGAATGGCAGATAATCGAATGTTTGCTTCAGGGTCACCGACGTTGTCTGTGTAGCCTCCTATTTTAAACTTCTTCTTAGGATAGGATTTAAATATCTTAGCAATCAAGGTAATTTGTTCATCAGAAATTTCTTTTAGTTGATTTGTACCCGACTTGAATAAAATTCTATCCATATCAAACCAAGTTTTTTTGAGTTCACTCGTTCCGCATTTTGCTTCTAAATATTCCACTAATTTGCGCTCTGTGCCATTCTCAGGAACATTGATGAGGGAGCCATCGGGTAGGCGAATAGATACCATTCCTCCTAGGGTCTTTTCCCAGGTGGCTTTTGCCTCTATAGAGGCTTGGTCAACGGAGAGTGAATCTACAGATTTTATTTTGTCGATTGATGCGCTTGCTATCGAATCCTTAGAATTATTTAATCCTGTCAATGACTTTATGGTGTCACAACCTTTCATTTGGGTCAGCCACCATATTAATGCTCCAGTAAGAATTAGTAAGATTAGCCAGCCCAGCCATTTCAGACTTCCTTTGCTTGATTTTTCTTCCTCAGCTAGTATTCTTCCAAGCTCGCTCTTAGGCTCAGAATTGATTTCGCTAGAATGAGTATTAGGTATGTTTTTTATTTCAACATAGTCATCAATAGTTTTATTTTCTTCTGTAGTTTCTTTAGACTCTTCGGAATTTAGTTGAACTTCGTTATTGATTTGTTCGGCTTCGTAGATAATATCCTCTTCGATTTCAAAATCATCTAATTCTGGCTTTATCTCTTTTTTCTCGAATACCTCCTTGGTCTCAGAGCTTGTAATTTCTTTCTGAAAAGATTCAAGTAAAGGAGAACTTATAATTTTTGTAGGTTCTTCTACCTTGTCTTGTGGAGCTGGTGGATCAACATCTATTTTAGTCTCATTGTGTTCCAGCTCACTCGGTTTGTCTTCTTCTACACTAGGCTCTTCTATAATTTCTAATTCTGGGGCAACTGGTGTGACGACCTTTTCCTCAGCTATTGTTAGATGATCTTCTATGACATTTTGATTTGTATCACCAGTATTTGAAGTTATACTATTCAAGGTTATGAATGTCTCTATCTCCTCCTTCATAGGATAGCTTCTTGCTATTTCTTTATGATTTCCTGCTAGCAATATGAGAAAGTGGGCACCATGAGCCGACTCTGTGCGATAGTTATTTTTGTCACCACAATTTTTTATAACGGAATGAATTCCCTGATCTCTCGATGATTCAGTTTTGTAGCCTTCGCTTCTTAGGATTACTTTATCCCCTTTTGTCAAGGCGAAATAGTATAATCCATTCGAATGCTTAAATTCGATAAAATTCACATGGACGGAGGATTTAGAGTCATTTATCCTCTCTTCATATTCTCTTATGATTAAATAATTATCCTCCATAAATGTTAATTTAAACTATGACAAAGATAACATGGTTTGTAAAATGGAATAAAATTTAATTCTCTTAAGTGAAGTTGCTGAAAGGGATTAACTAAAGAAGTCTTTCATTTTACTAAAGAATCCTTCTTTAGATTTAGCATTGACATCGGGATTAAAATTGCTCGCATTGACTAGATTTTCCATTGCTTTTTTCTCTTCTGAAGTGAGATTTTGTGGCGTCCAAGCATTGATAACAATCAACTGGTCTCCTTTGCCATAGCCATTGACATCTGGGATTCCTTTACCACTTAATCGTAAAATTTTTCCCGCCTGAGTACCCGGTTTGATATTGACTTTGACATTTCCATCGATAGTAGGAATTACTACATCGGCACCTAGAGCTAATTTAGCAAAATTGATATTGAGATTGTAGATGATATTTTTATCATCACGAATAAAAGTTGCATGCTCTATTTCTTCTATTTGTACAATTAGATCGCCTCTACTACCGCCATTTTCACCTTGATTGCCTTCGCCTCGAAGAGAGAGGCTCATACCCTGTTGAACTCCAGCAGGAATATTGATTTCTATGGTGTCTTTTGATGTATTGACTCCTTTTCCAGAGCATTCTTTACATGGTTTTATGATGACCTCACCTTTGCCTTCACAGGTCGGACAGACCGATTCTGTCTGAAATTGACCTAAAAACGTAGATTGAACTTTTCTTATGACTCCAGACCCATTACATCTTTTACAACTTTCCTTAGCATTGGCTTCATTCGCTGCTCCACTTCCTTTGCAGCCACTGCAATTTGTTTTTCTCTGGATATTGACTTTTTTTGTGGTGCCTTTGGCTATTTCTTCCAGAGTTAGTTTCGTGGTGATTCGAATACTTGAGCCTCTGTTTGCTCTGCTACCACCGCGGCCTCTACCACCTCCACCAAAGAAATCTTCGAAACCTCCGCCACCGCCGAATACGTCGCCGAAGTTTCGAAAAATATCCTCCATATTCATACCACCAAAACCTCCGCCTCCGCCAAATCCACCATTTCCATCAAAGGCTTGATGTCCGAACTGGTCATAGCGTTGCTTTTTTTCAGCATTACCTAATACATCATAGGCTTCGGCGGCTTCTTTAAACTTTTCTTCAGCAGCTTTGTCACCTTGGTTTCTATCGGGATGATATTTAATCGCTAACTTGCGATAAGCATCTTTTATCTCTTTTTCAGTGGCGTTTTTCGATACGCCTAATATTTCGTAATAATCTCTTTTAGCCATTTACTAGTGGGTAGTTTGTATAGTGGTCAGTGATTCAGTTGTCAGTTATTCATTGAATAATATTTCCAGTGGCAATAACTGGGAGTGGATAGAGGTCTTTAAACTTAAATAATCTTAAATCATACATTCATTTTCAAATTTTCAAATTGACCCATTTTTAAATTGTATAATATTATTTCCCAACAACCACTTTAGCGAATCGAATCACTTTTTCATGCATCATATATCCGCTCTCAATCTCATCGATGACCTTGCCTTTTTGACTATCATCGGACACTGGTATTTCCGTAATAGCTTCGTGCTTCTCTACATCAAAGTGCATTCCCTTAGCCTCTATTTTTTTCACTCCTTTTTTCTCTATTGTTTTATTGAGTTTGTCATATATAAGTTGAACTCCCTCTTTGATGGCTGACAAATCTTCAGAACCTTCGAATGATTTTAATGCTCTCTCGAAATCATCATTAACAGATATCATGTCGAGAATTATATCTTTTCCTGCTATGGCATAGAATTCACGTTGCTCTTTAGCCACTCGTTTTTTATAATTATCAAATTCGGCGAACAGACGGAGAAATTTATCTTTCTGCTCAGCCAGCTGAGCCTCTAAAGAATTTTCTGCCTCTGTGTCTTTCTGTTCAACATTTGAGGCTGTTTGTTCATCACCAATGTTCTGAGAATTTTCTTGTTCTAATTCTAATTCTAATTCTTCTTTCTTGTTCTCTTCCATTTAGATTTCTTTTTTCTTTAAAGTACTATACATCAAATTGCTTTCCAAAAGTGTAAAAAAGACATTTTGGCAGCTAAAAAATAACCCAAAGAAAGCATCAATCAGCAATCTTTGGGTTATCTAGGTGTTTAAAAACCTTAATTTCTTTATTACTTCGCTACATTCACCGCTCTTTTCTCTCGAATGACAGTTACTTTGATTTGTCCAGGATAAGTCATATCATTCTGAATTTTTTGAGCTATTTCGAAGGATAAGTCCTCAGACTCTTTATCATTTATTTTATCACTTTCTACTATGACTCTCAGTTCTCTACCTGCTTGGATAGCATAGGCTTTTTCTACGCCCTTGTAGCTTCCTGCAATTTGCTCTAGCTCTGCAATACGCTTCATATAGCTTTCCATCACTTCACGCCTAGCACCAGGTCTTGCACCCGAGATAGAGTCGCAGGCTTGAATAATCGGAGCAATCATAAACTTCATCTCTATTTCATCGTGGTGGGCACCTACAGCGTTACAAACGGATGGATGCTCGCCATATTTTTCACAAATTTTCATACCTAATATAGCATGAGAAAGTTCGGACTCTTCATCAGGTACTTTACCTATATCATGCAATAGACCTGCGCGCTTGGCTAATTTAGGATTTAAACCTAATTCTGCAGCCATAGTAGCACAAAGATTGGCAACCTCTCGAGAGTGCATGAGGAGATTTTGACCATAGCTAGAGCGGAATCGCATACGTCCGACATAACGTATCAGCTCTGGGTGCATGCCTTGAATATTAAGGTCAAGTACTGTGCGCTCTCCAATTTCTACAATATGGTCTTCGAGTTGTTTTTGAGTTTTTTGCACGACCTCTTCTATTCTAGCAGGGTGAATACGTCCATCCGCAACGAGTCGTTGAAGTGAGAGTCTGGCGACTTCTCTACGAATAGGATCGTATCCAGAGATGATAATGGCTTCGGGAGTGTCATCTACAACCAATTCGCAACCTGTAGCTGCTTCAATAGCTCGGATATTTCTACCTTCTCTACCTATGATTTGACCTTTTTGGTCATCGCTATCAAGGTTGAAAACCGACACCGTATTTTCAATGGCGTATTCCGAAGCGGTTCTTTGAATTGATTGAATAATTATTTTTTTAGCTTCCTTATTAGCCTTGTTCATTGTTTCTTCAATGATTACTTTAGACTGCTTCAAGGCCTCGCTTTCAGCTTTAGCTCGAACACTTTCTATAAGTTGTTGCTTGGCATCTTCCTTGGACATACCTGAGATTTTCTCTAGCTCTTGTTGAAAGGTAACATGCTGTTTCTCTACTTCTTGCTGTTTTCTTTCGAGTGTTTCTTTTTGTTTGGCTAAGAGGTTTCTTTCGTTTTCTAACTCTTTGTCTTTTCTAGATTGCTGCTCTATCTTTTGAGATAGCTGTGATTGTCGGTTTTTAAAATCTGCTTCTTTTTGTATGAGTTTAGATTCTCTATCACGCGTCGATTTTTCAAATTCGGCGGTTAGTCTTAGCTTTTCTTCTTTAGCTTCGATTAATTGATTTTTCTTAATGTTTTCCGCTTCTTTTTTTGCGTTTTCTACTATACGAAGTGCCTCTTTTTTGCTTTCTTCTTCGAGCTTAGTGACATCGGAAGAGACACTTTTCTTTCCGAAAATAAACCCAGCCAATGTGCCTAGAAGACCTATAACTCCTAAGACAATTAATACTAATGGATTTTCCATAAATTTTGAACTAGTTTAAATATTAATTTAATGATGTTATTAAATCAATATACTCTAAAATAAGCAGTTAACTAATTTAAGGCCTCATTGAGCAGCCCTTCTATCTTTTCGATTTCGGGCTCTAAACTATTGTCAGAAGCAGAGCTTGATTGATGAGAGCTATTTTGCTGTGCGTATAATTGAAGTATACACATGGCTAAATAGTCTTGGTTATCCTTTGCATCATAGACAGATTTTAACTGTTCTATCTTGTGATTCACGGATTTAACTATACTAAGTATCTTGTCCTCATCCTGCTTATAGATTTTGAGGGGATACGTTCTATTAGCTATGACCACCTCTCGATGGACTCTCTCCTGCTGACTCATAGTTTCTCTATCTGCGCTATACAGTTATCTATTTCAGATATATATTGATCTATTTGAGCTTTTATTTGTTCTTTTGTTAAATTCTCGACCGCTAAGGTATTGAATTTTAACTTATTTTCTGCGTTTTCTTTTTCAATTAGTAATTTTTCCAAGTCAATTTTATATCTATTCTGCACATCCCTAGATAGTTCGAGTTCAGATTTTAATTTCTCATTTTCAGTTTTTAACTCTTTATTGAGGGCAACGAGTTTTTGAATTTTATCATAAATGGAATCTAATCGTGCTTGCATATATTTAGTTTAAAGTGTAAGGTCAAAAGTTTAAAGTGTAAGGTAAAAAGACACAAAAATTCCCAATACCTTGTACCTAATACTTAATACTCCTGATATATTTTCTCATTTTCACATCATCAAATCAACTCATCTCCATATCAAAAGAACCATTTTTAAATTGATTCATTTTCAAATTAACTAATTATCCTGCTTCGGCCTCTACTTCCATCACTTCTGGAACCATTCGCTTCAGAAGACCCTCAATTCCTGATTTCAAAGTAATCTGAGAAGATGGACAGCCACTACATGATCCCTGCATTTTAAGCTTGACCAAGCCATTCTCAAATGAGTGAAAAGCAATAAAGCCCCCATCTTTTTCTACAGCGGGCTTTACATATTTATCTAGCAGGTCCTTTATTTTTCCTTCGACAGTATCATCTTGCTCATTCAATTTTTCAGCGAGTTGATTGTCCAGATAGGATTTTGTAACGATATCAAAATTATTTTCGATATACATTTTAACATAATCTCTCGCTTCATTCATAAATTCGTACCAATCATTCGGGCTTCCTTTGGTTAAGGTCACAAAATTGTTGGATACGAAAACCCCTGTTAGCCATTCAAATTTTTCGAAAAGACTTTCTGCTAATGGAAATTCGCTGGTATCTTCTCCACGTCTTCTATCAATAATTATATTGGGAAGCAAAATTTGGCTGGTTACCAATTTTAAGCTTTCAGGGTTAGGAGTTTGTTCGAAATAAATTTCTATCGGAGCTCGCATATTATTTGTTTTTCTTTATCAACACAGAATGGGATAAAATAATTCCTAAAGGTTTTTTAGATTTATTTTGGGAAGTGGATTTTCTCGCATGGTTTTTTGCCTGGCTCTCATGTGATATATGTCCAACGCATTCGTGATGGCACGATGCATGGAGGTGAAATCTGCTATATCCTTATCTACGATATCCAGAGCCACACCATGATCTGGAGAAGTTCTCACATAGGGAAGATTGGCGGTAAAGTTGACACCATCCCAGCCTGATATGTATTTAAACGGTATCAAAGCCTGATCGTGATACATAGCCAGTACACCATCGAAATGAGGGAATTTGACACCGCCAAAGAAACTATCTGCAGAAAATGGACCTTGAACTATCATT
The DNA here is from genome assembly GCA_016787225.1 of Chitinophagales bacterium. Classification (NCBI taxonomy): domain Bacteria; kingdom Pseudomonadati; phylum Bacteroidota; class Chitinophagia; order Chitinophagales; species Chitinophagales bacterium. The sequence goes on along the minus strand of JAEUUY010000006.1, from coordinate 22,152 downwards.
TTATCTGCTTCTGCTTTTTTAATAGCAGGTACTATTTTTTCTATTTCATCCTTACCTATTTTCCCATTTTCTCCTCCATGAGGATTCAGTGCTAATACAGCTATCTTAGGTCTTTGACAACCAAAATCATAGGTGAGAGATTGATTGAATAATTTTATTTTATCATAAATCAACTGAGTAGTCAAGGTTTTAGATACATCTTGGATAGGTATATGCTGAGTGACCATAGCTACTCTCAAAGCATCTGCATTCATGATCATTAAGGTATCTTTTACGTTGGCTTTGTGTGCCAGATATTCTGTATGACCAGAAAAAGGAGGATTGGTTGTAATAAAGGCCTTATTCACAGGGCCAGTGACGAGGACATCAATTTTTCCTTGCTGAAGATAAAATAAAGCATCATTAATAAAGCGCAAACTCATAGAGCCAGAGAATTCATTAGACACACCCATATTGATTATAATAGGTTTATCTGCGCATTCGATAAGGTTAGGCAATTTAGCATGGAGCTTGTACTCGTTTTGCTTTTGTAAAACGTGAAAATTCGTTTTAATATTCGGTAGTGCTTTTTTGTAAAATTGAACCACACTCTCAGATCCAAAAACAACGATTTGACATTGCTTGTAGATCCGTTCTTCCTCCAATGCCTTGAGAATTACCTGAGGGCCGATGCCATTGACATCGCCCATGGTGATTCCTACTATAGGTTTTTTCTTTTCTTCTAGAGACATCTATATTTTTGATTTTAGGAAATGGTATAGCAATCGAACGCCATATCCAGTGCCGCCTTTTGTTTTATAATGCTCAGGACTAGTGAGAAATGATGGACCCGCAATATCTATGTGTATCCATGGATAATCAGTAAAATGAGCCAAGAATTTACCTGCAGTGATACAACCACCTTCTCTGCCACCTACATTCTTTATATCCGCTATATCAGACTTGATGAGTTCATCATACTCATCCCAGAATGGCATTTCAGCTACTCTTTCATGTGTTTCATAACCTATTTTAGATAGATGGTTTTTAACTTCTTGTGGAGCTGAACCCATGATAGCTGCACCATATTGTCCTATGGCCAATACTTGCGCACCTGTCAAGGTGGCTAAATCCATAACCAATTCTGGTTTGTATTTCTTTGCATAGTCAAGTGCATCGCCTAAAATTAATCGACCTTCTGCATCGGTATTGAGAACCTCTACTGTTATACCACCTCTCAATGTGATGACATCACCAGGTGTATAGGCCATTTCACCTGGTCTATTATCTGTAGCTGGAATGAGTCCCACTGCATGAATAGGCAATTTATTTTTTGCTACTGCATACATGGTCCCTACTACTGCTGCAGCACCAGCCATGTCAGACTTCATAGAATCCATACTACCAGGAGTAGGTTTTAGTGAAAGTCCTCCTGTATCATAAACCACACCCTTACCTACCAGTACATAAGGCTTTTTGTTTTTAGCGTTTTTCGGCTTATATTCCATGATAGTGAAGGTAGGAGGAAGCTGAGATCCAGAATTGACGGCTAATAAACCACCCATTTTTTCCTTCACAATTTCTTTTTTATCTAAAACTTTTACTGAGAAGCTAGCGATCTTGCCTAATTTTTGAATTTCCTTGCTCAATCGCTCGGCAGTTAGTGTAATGACGGGCTCATTGACTAAGGTCCTCGCAAAGTATACTCCAGTCAAAACTTCATTCAATTCTGTAAAATCAGAAGCTTTTAATTTAGCGTCATCAACGGTTAACTTTTTCAAATAGTTTTTCTTCTTATCAGACTTGTAGGTCAGAAATTGATAGTTTGAAAGTACGATGCCTTCTGCGAGCGATAGCAATAGTTGAGTATCCTCAGCGTAAGAGGTCAAACAAAGATTTTCAATTTGAAACTTTTTCGTCTCTTTGAATAGCGTAGAACCTTTTCTTCTGCATTCTTCTTTGGATTTCGCTAGATTAGTTTTATCCAATTTTTCTATTTGAACTACTATTTTAGTATCCTTTTCATTTCTAAGAATCGCAATTCCACCGTTTTCGGCAGATTTTTTAAGCTCAGCGAGTTCCCAAGGAGTGAATCCCATTTTGGCATTTGCCGTTCCTTTTTCCATAAGGAAGACCTTTTCTTTTGCGTTGGAGATTTTTCCTGCACTGACCTGAATTGGTTTTGAATCTAACATAATTTATATTTAATGTGAATAAGTAATTAGAATTGCTTGTAAATTTGCAAATCTAATAAAATAAGTCAATTTCGATTCTTAATATCCTTAAAAACCCCTATTAATTGGAACTCAAAAAGAACCTTGGCCAGCATTTCTTGGCAGATCAGTCTGTTTTGGAGAGCATAGTAGCTGCCGTTGAGGGGCTATCGCCATTGAATATCCTTATCGAGGTGGGTCCGGGTATGGGAGCTCTTACCGCCCATCTGCTTTCTATAAAAACGCAGGATTTCTACCTTATAGAGAAAGATGATCGCTTTGTCCTAGAATTGCCCAAGAAATTTCCAGAATTGAAAGATCGTATTTTTCACCAAGATGTATTAACATTTGAAATCGACAAAATACTGGGCAGAGAAGTTTCTGTTGTAGGAAATTATCCATATAATATTTCCAATTTAATAATGTTTTGGATTATTGAAAATTCGGACTATGTCGTGAATAGTGTGGGTATGTTTCAGAAAGAGGTAGCTAAAAGAATTGCCTCCAAGAGCGGGACTAAGGACTACGGAGTTTTGAGTGTTTTGACGCAATCAATCTATGAAGTCGAGTATTTATTCGATATACCTGCAGAAGCCTTTGACCCACCTCCCAAAGTGGTATCAGGAATTATAAAAATGATGAGACGAGATAAGCCTCTAGCTGATTACACGAAATTAAAAAAACTAGTCAAGGCAGCGTTTAACCAGCGTAGAAAAATGCTCAGTAATTCTTTAAAGGGAATTCAATTTTTAGAAACGGATAGATTTGAATCATTGAAAAACTTGAGACCAGAACAACTGAGTTTGGAAGACTTTTGTCAATTATCAAAGGACCTCGCATAATGAAGAAGGCGCTTATCACCGAAGAATTTCACCCAGACTTGACAAAAGGACTTGAAAAATTGGGTTATGTATGTGCTCAAGAATGGAATTACACTACAGAGGATGTAAAAAATAGTATATCAGATTTTGAAGTGCTAGTAGTCAATAGTAAAATTCTTGTCAATAAAGATTTGCTGGACAATGCTCATAATTTGAAGGCTGTTATCAGGATAGGCTCCGGCTTGGAAATAATCGATCAGGATGCTTGTAAAGAAAAAAATGTTGTAGTGATATCTACCCCAGAGGGAAATGCCAATGCTGTGGCAGAGCATGTCATTGGCTTTCTTCTTTCTTCCTACAATAATTTGTGCAAATCTCAAAGTGAAATGTTAGCTGGACAGTGGTCTAGAGAACCGAATAGAGGTGAAGAATTGAGTAATAAGGTGCTTGCCGTTATAGGTTGTGGACATAATGGAAGCCAGCTAGTCAATCTTCTATCTGGATTTAAAACTGAGATTTTGGTTTATGATATTGTCGATGTCAAGGACAGAATAAAAAATTCGAGAGCGAGACAGACAGAAATGGATGAAATTTTTAGAAATGCGGACGTCGTTTCTTTTCATATACCTTTCAATAAGATGACTTCTCAACTCATTTGTTCAGATTACCTTCAAAAATTTAACAAATCCATAGATATCGTCAATACTTCGCGTGGAGGAATATGTAAAGAAGGAGATCTGTGGCAAGCCATCGCCAATGGTAAGGTCAAGAGGGCTATGCTTGATGTCTTTGAAAAAGAGCCATTTAGACTTACTGATAATTTAAAAAAACTAGTCGAAGAAGGAAGGTTATTTCTAAGCCCACATATAGCAGGATGGACCAAGGAAAGCAAAAAACGCATGTCAGATATAGCTCTTGATAAGCTAGAAAAAGCCCTTTTCCTATAAACTGTCAATTTTTTTTATATTAATTAAACAAAACTGCTAAATTTGCTCGGTTTTTTTGTGCACCTTTGCACTAAGAAAATAATTAGTAATATTGAATTAAGGAGAAGATATGAACAAATTTTTACAAGTATTGTGTGTTTTATTAATAACGTCATTTTCTGCCAAGTCCCAAACAGGGGAGATTCAGGGTAGGGTATTAGATGAGAAAGGTGAGCCTGTACCATTTGCTATTGTTGTCGTCATTACAGACCAAGCAGGTAAACAACGAACATCCAAAGGAACAAAAGCGGACGCCAACGGTAGATATACCTTGAAAGGTCTAAATCCAGGCACCTATAATCTTATGGCTACTTCCGTAGGAAAACCTTCGGCAATTGAATTGGGCGTGCAGGTTTTTGCTGGTAGACCTACAGAGCAAAACTTTGTTATGGAACAAAAAAGTAACGTGAAAAAAGAAGTTGTCATCAAAGCAGTAGCACCTGTGAAACCTCCAAAACTTATCGATGTCTATAAACCTAAGGAAAATGTTATAGGTGAAGCAGAGGTCAAAGAAGCCTCTATGCGAGATGTAGGTTCTATCGCTGCTAGTACAGGTGGAGTAGTTCAGTCTGATGTTGGAGGCGGTTTGAATGTCGGTGGAGGTAGAGAAGGTGGTCTAGTCTATTTCGTAGATGGGGTGAAGATGACAGGTTCCCCCAATGTACCCGCTACGGACATAGCTCAAATGGAAGTATTTACTAGTGGTATTCCAGCTAAGTACGGCGATGCCGATGCTGCCGTTATTACCATTATTACCAAGGGTCCTTCTGATAAGCTTATGGGGAAGGTAGAAGGTATCACTTCGCAATTTTTAGATCCATTCGGATACAATCTCGGAGGCTTTAGTTTACGTGGTCCACTTATCAGAGCTAAATCTACCATAGATACTATGGCTCCTGGAGTATATGAAAAACGAAAAGGAGAAGCAATTTTAGGGTTTTCTATCAATGGAGAATACGAATATAAAGGAGATAACAATCCAACAATAAACGGAAACTGGAAAGTGAAAGATGATGTCATGAAAAGAATACAGGACAATCCATACCAATTATCGGCGGATGGCAGTCAGTTACTTTTGTCACAGGCTTTCCTTACAATTAATGATTTAGAACGCACCAATTCTCATCAAAATACTTCAGCTAGGACTATAAGATTAAATGGAAAGCTAGATTGGAAGGTAGTGAAAAATAGTACCAATTTAACGCTTGGTTTTCGAGCGGAAGATAATGAGTATAATAGTTTTATTCAACGATATTCACTTTTGAACTATCAAAATAATCCGATTTATACCAATAAGAGTTACAACGTATATCTGCGTTTGTATCAGCCGCTATTTAATGCAGACAAACAAGTAAAAAAAGCAATACGGAATACGACTATGACCTTGCAGATGGATGCTACACTTTCAGGGCAGGATTTTAAGTCTCCTGTAGGTAGAGACAATCCATGGCATTATGGATATATTGGTAAATTTGAAGAGGATAGAGTCTGGAATTGGGAGAGGAAAACAGGAGGTGATGGAGAAAAAGTATACTATGCGCCGAATCAATTTTTGACATTCACCGATTTCGTTTCCGCAAATGCTTCTACATCCAACGCAGTAAGATTTACACCAGGTACTATCAATGCCCCAGCAGCAGCTCAGACAGCATATTTTCTTAATATGTACAACAATACCATTGGCAAGACCGATGCAGGACCTCTTCGATCTATTAATGCAATGGAGAACGCAGGTGCTGTCATCAATGGTTTGCGAGCGAATATTACAGTGCATGATTTATTCTTTCCTGCTACAAGGGTATTTAATGGTATTCAGAAACAAGAGAATATGCAGTTCAGAGTTACTGGGGCATTCAATTTTGATATAGAACCTGTAAAGAATAAGAGCGCATTTATCAATAAGCATACTATCGAAGCAGGCTTCGAGTTAGAACAAAGAGTTAACAGCCAATATAACATTAGCCCATTAACCCTATGGACGGTGGCACAGTCAGGGTTTTTGAATAATCATTTAGCACCAGATAATACTAAGAACTTCAATCCATTAATGATAATGCGAGGTGGAACAGTGAGAATGCGTTTGCAAGATTATATGAAACAAGATACTATTGTATTCGCGGCTTTTGATACCTTATTGTATGACAAAGAAATTTCTAACGGTGCTCAAACCAATTTTTCTAGAAATCTGAGAAATGATTTATTCGGTGGCGACTCTACCACTAGAATCAATATACATGAATTAGACCCGAATAAAATGAAATTAGATTGGTTTTCAGCAGAAGAATTGTTAAATAACGGACTGGTAAGTGGAAATGGATATGATGTATATGGTAACAAGCTAGGAATGTCTACGACGTTTAATGAATTTTTTACTGCCAAGGATAAAAAAGGTAATTTACTGAGACATGTGGCTGCATTGATGCCGAGATATGGCGCTGCATATATTCAAGATAGATTTCAATTGAAATCATTAGCCTTGAATGTCGGTCTTAGGGTAGATTATTTTGATCCGAATACAAACACTTTGAGAGATCCTTATGTACCTCAGGGAGGAAGAACTATAAGCATGGTGGACTCCATAGGTGGTGCAAAAGCTGTACATCCCAAAAATCTACCATCTGATGCCGTGGTCTATGTAGACAGAGCTGTAGGACCAGGTAGAATTACGGGATATCGCGTAGGAGATCAATGGTATTCAAAAGATGGGGCAGAGGTTGCTGGTGCCAATCCTATAGAAATAGAATCAGGAGGAAATGCGCAACCCTACCTAATCGGTAATACACCAGAAGAGAGAGCTAAGCGAGATATGGGTTCTACAACGTTTGATCCTGAGCTCATGTTTAGAAAAGTGACACCTCGATTTGCTTTTTCTCCGCGGGTAAACTTTTCTTTCAACATCGATACGTTTGCATTGCTATTTGCACACTATGATATCTTGACACAGAGACCAGAAATAGGCGCACCTACAGCCTTGAATTATTATAACCTATTGCAGCGTAGAAATACATCGTTTATCAATAATCCTGACCTTGACTTTTCATCAACGACTGATTTAGAATTAGGATTTAAGCAAAGATTGAATTCTAGATCTACCCTTACTGTGAATTTTCAGTATCGCGAATATTCCAATCAGGTATCGGTGACAAGACTTCAAGGAGCCTACCCTGGAGCTTACAACACTTTTAATAACTCGGACTTCTCTACTGTGAAATCAATAGGTTTAGCATTTGAGCAGAGAAGAATGAAAAATCTCAAAATAAAGGCAAACTATACGATGTCATTTGCAGAGGGTACCTCTTCTTCTCGGACTGCGCAGTTGACCTTAATCAATGCGGGGTTAGGGAATATGCGTGTGATTTATCCACTAGATTGGGATACAAGACATAACCTCAATTTTATTGCTAATTATAAATTTGATAGTCGAGATCCATATAACAAGGGTATCCCTAAGTTTTTAAGAGATTTTGCTATAAATATTGATATGAACTTACGTTCTGGAACACCTTTTACCCAGCAGACTGCGGCTACGCCAGAGTCGTTTATGAATACAACAGCCAGAGCAGTGAATTTAGGTGATATAAACTCTGGCAGCTTGCCATGGAGGTTTATGACCAATCTAAAATTAGATAAAGATTTCACCTTTAAATTCGGTAGACAAGATTCTGCTAAAACTAAAGGTATAGACAATAGAAGAGAGTATGGTCTTAATATTTATCTACAAATTACCAATCTATTCAATTCTATGAATGTATTGAAGGTCTATAGATTTACAGGTAGTCCTACGACAGATGGTTATCTCAGCAGTCCAGACGGGCAATTGGATTATATAACCAAGGAAGCAGTCGCAAAGGGTTATGGACAGGCGTTTAGAGATTTATATAACGTAGCGTTGGAAATACCTGAAGATAGAAATTCAATGTTTATTCGTCCTCGTATTATTCAACTAGGAGCTACCTTATCATTTTAAACTAGCTATAGAAAAGAACAAGATAAAAACACTAACTGACCACAAAATATAAAAATAAGCATATGAAAAAGATATTGATTTTAATTTTAGGACTCCTTCTAGGAGAAGTTCAAGCAGCAATTAACACCGCTATAGACAATGTGATTACTCCTCAGCAGAAGAAGCCCCTCAATGCCAGAGCGGGTGATTGTGTAAGAGGTAAAGCGACTATTTATCTAGAGGTGAATAATATCCGAGCTATGCTACTCAATAGTGGAGATTTATGGTGGAATAGAAATACAGCTGAATATGAAGCTCCTGCGCGCACTGCAGAGCAAGTAAAGAATAAAGCAAGAGCTATTTATCCATTGTTTGCAGGATCAGTCTGGATTTCGGGATTGGTCGGCGGAAACTTAAGAATGGCGGCTATTAGATATAGCAATAATATGAGTGCCTGGTGGCCAGGACCTTTGAAACAAGATCAAACAACTATAAATAAGTCGAGATGCGAAAAATTTGACCAATATTGGAATGTGACTTCCGAAGAGATAAATGCTGCCATTAATGAAGGTAAAATTTCACAGTCTATACTAGAATGGCCAGGTAAGAAGAATAAATATCTGATAAACAAAGGGACTTTCACGGCCGAAGAGTTATCAGAAGATTTAGCGCCATTTAATGATGAGAACGCAGACGGAATTTATGATCCACAAGGCGGTGATTTGCCATCTATTAAGAACGTTAATAAACTAGATCCACGATACAATAAAAACAAATTCACCTTTGCAGATCAAATGATTTTTTGGGTGATAAACGATATAGGGAATGATCACGTCAATCCTGCCTCTACGCCTATAGGAGCACAAATGAATTGTTTAGCATTTGCTTTTAAATCATCGGATGAGTTAAATGATATGACCTTTTATACTTATGAAATACATAATAAATCCAATGTAACCTTAGAGCAAACCTATATGTCTCAGTATATGGACGCAGACCTCGGCAACTACAATGATGACTATGTAGGCTGTGATACCACACGTTCGATAGGTTTTGTTTACAATGCAGATGATTATGATGACAATACCACTGTATTAGGATACTTGGATCAACCTCCAGTATTTGCTGCAGACTTTTTTGAAGGACCTAAAAAAGCTAATGGTTCTCCCATTGGATTATCATCCTTTGTTTACTATATTAACGGTGCAGGAGGATTATTTAATGACCCACAGACCGAAGTACAGTATAGAAATTTCCAACAAGGATTGGCTAGTAATGGAACTCCACTAACGATTAGTAATGATTGTGGAACACCTGGTTTTCCTACTACCAAATTTTGTTTCTCTGGTGACCCTTCCAAGCCAGGAGAGTGGTCTATGTGTGATCGAAACTTTACACCACGGGACTTGCGTTGGCTTCAAAATTCTGGACCTTTTGATATGGAAGGTGGTTCTCAGGAGGTGGTTACTATCGGTTGCATATTTGTAAGACCTGCGAAAGGAACTCAAACTGGCTGTAGACCAGTTATGCGATTAGTTCAAGATGCGGATGATAAGGCACAGCGCTTATTTGACTTTCAATTTGAAAAATCTCCTGGTCCAGATGCTCCAGAATTAAAAATTATTGAATCACCTAATAAACTCTACCTAAGTATAGAAAACCCACCATCTTCGAATAACGCAGGTGAAGGGTATAATCTAAAAAATATTGATGTCCCTCTTCTACCATGGAATAAGGATACTACCTACAAGTTTGAAGGGTATGCTATCTATCAAATTTTGAGCGAAAATGCGGTCAGTAATCTATCTGATTTAAAAGACCCTACCAAAGCTAAGCTAATAACCTACATGGACAAAAAAAACAATGTAGAGCGCGCCGTCAATTTTTCTGATGATATTGTTAATGGACAACCAGTTACGGTAATTGAGCACGATATTAAATTGCCTAATAAGGGAATTGAAAACGAAATTGTGTTGGATCGAGATTTCTTTCAATTTGAAGGGCAATCGTTTTTAATTAATAACAAGACATACTACTATGCTACAGTGGCCTTTGCTTACAATAATTATAGAAATCCCCTTGATCCCAAGGTTTTCCAAAAAAAGCAATTATTGTTTAGTAATGAAATTAAAATATTTAAAGGAACGCCTCATAACAATGATTTCTGGGGTATAAAAGCAAAAACTAATTACTATCAGGGAATTCCAGTTACTAGAAAGGCAGGACAAGGGCATGGAAAGTATTTTCTTGACCTAGAGACCGGAGAAGAAGAGAAGATTTTAGCTGGTGGTTCGGTTAGTGATTTAATGTACCAAGGAGGCAAGTCTCCAATAATGGTTAAAGTTATTGATCCATTCAAGGTACAGAATGCTAAGTTTAAACTCACGATGATGGATTCATCGGCAGTAAATAATCCGAATCGATTCAATCTGTCCAAAACTTATTGGTCATTAGAAATTAGAGATACCGCTACGAGAACTATTTATTCACAAGGAAATCTGGACAGAGACTTTAGCCAGTCAGTGTATGCTAGAATAAATAATAATTTAGAGAGTTATGGTATTGCTGTTGTTGTTACCAATCCTGATACGGTAGGATCTGTAGCTCGTAATGGCAATAAAGTTTATGGATATATAGATGCTAGTATTAGCTATAAAGATAGCTCTAAAAAATGGCTCAGACTGATAGCAGATGAAGATGGAACAAATTATAAAGATTGGATAAGATCAGGTGCTATCAATGATAACACAGCAAAATTTGCATCAGCATATAATATTATTAATGGTAGAAGAGTATGGACAGATTCTACTGGGGCATTCTCTAAAGTCTTAGGGGGTCAGTTTGCACCATATTGTTTAGCCGCCAATGCCAATGTTTTGGCCATAGCCGCAGAGAATAATTACCAAAGTTTTGGACCAGGTTTTAAGTGGAGAAGAGTATCCAATGATTCAGCTACTATGGTGACTAATGGTGAAGCTCCTGAAAATAATTTGGACTCCATATTTAGTGTAGATTTGGTGATAACTCCAGATAAGACGAAATGGTCAAGAGCCGTAGTATTCGAGACTGGAGAATCTGATATTTTTAATGAAGGCGGAGCATTTAAAGGTCAAATAAGACAGGCTACAAGTGTAGATAAAGATGGACTCCCTTCTGGATCAGATAAAGGTTTGAGTTGGTTTCCTGGTTATGCTATTAATTTAGAGACTGGAGTTAGAGTAAATGTATATTTCGGTGAAAACTCCAGATTTAGAGGTCAAAATGCAGCTAATATGCGCTGGGATCCTGATACTACAACAGAGACAGCACTCGGAAACCCGCTATACGGTGGTAGCCAGTTCATATATATCATGAATACACCTTATGATAATGAGAATACGGCTGTAAGTGATGCTCAGTTTCTGAATAGTAATTTCTCCACTTCTTTTACGGGCTCGGGGGCAGGCCGAACCTTAAACCCAACAGTAGCCAATTTCTATCGAAAAATTGCATGGACTTGCTTCCCACTTACTGCAAAGAACTTCAGTCTTTATAATAGTTCAGGAGAATATGAAATACCAACAGAGCTGCGAATAAAAGTACGTGTTGAGAAGCCATATTCTAAATATCAAGGGGACGAATCTGTCTATGAGTTTTCTACCGAAGGACTTCAAGCGGTACAAAGTGATAGTCTGTTAAAATCGGCTTTCGATAAAATGACTGTCGTACCTAATCCATATTATGCATTTTCTTCTTATGAATTAAACGCAACTCAAAACATAGTTAAGATCGTAAATGTACCAAAAAATAGCACGGTTAGCATTTTTACGACAGACGGTATGTTAGTAAGAAAATTGAAGCTAGATCCGAAGGGAATATCGGATGGTCAATATGGAGAAGGTTCTGGTGGCATCAATTACGATAACTCCATTGATTGGGATTTAAGAACAAGCAGTGGAGTAATGATTGCGAGTGGTGTTTATTATATACATGTAGAAGCACCAAATGTAGGAAGTAAAGTATTAAAGCTATTTGCTACTATGAGAGCAGCCGATGTAAGTAATTTTTAAATATATAAAGTAGAAGATAGCTATGGTGAAGTTTTATAGATGGTCGTTGTCGATAGGAGTCTTATTCTTTGGACTATGTACCCGAGCTGGAAATTCCGACAGGATAGGTGAGGCAGGTGCGTATGAATTGTTAATTAATACGCAAGCGAGGACCATGGGACTCATGGGTATAAACTCAGCAAATGTGAGAGGAATAGATGCCCTAGGGTCCAATATTGCGGGGCTAGCTCACAATAAGGGTTTATCCGTATTCAGCAACTATACAAGTTGGTTGACAGCTACAGGTACCTCTTTATTTAATGTGGGAGTAGGAGGCGAAGTGTCTCCTGGAAATAATATAGGTTTCTCTATTGGTTATATGACTTTTGGAGAAATTCCTAGAACCTCAACTATCAATCCAGAGCCATTGAGTACCTTTTCACCGTTCTATCTTAATCTAGGACTTTCTTATTCGAGAGTTTTTGGACGCGGGGTGAGAGCTGGTATTACTGGTAAACTTATCAATCAATCGATAAACAATTTGTCAGCGACAGGATTTGCCTTAGATGCAGGTATGCAGTACACCACTGGTCAAAAAGAAGATTTTCATTTCGGAGTCTATGTTCGAAATCTTGGTTTCCCTATGAAATATTCTGGAGATGGTTTGATTTTGAATAGACCTGTACCGCTGGGAAGTTCACAATATGATTTACCGTTTTACAATAGAGCAGCAAAGTTTGAACTCCCAACTCAATTTTCTATTGCCTTAAGCAAAGACTTCTATTTCGGTGATAAACCTAGTAACTCAGATGCATTTTGTAAACCTATTCATAGACTTTCTGCGTCTACTAATTTTATCTATAACGGCTTTACACCGAATAACTATGGTTTAGGTTTTGAATATGCCCTTAGAGAGCAAGTTTCGATACGCTTAGGTTTTCTATATGAAGATAATACGTTTAACAAGGAGACTACGACCAGAGCCCATATGGGGTTTGCTGGAGGTGTCTCTTATGATCTCAAGGTAGGAAAAGATAGAAAGAAGGTAAAAAATCCTACGGTTTTAGAAATCAGCTATAATTATAGACCTGCTCATGTTTTCGGCGGTACGCATAATTTGGGATTTGTATATTTCACAAATAAATATAGCTACTGCGATGAATATGTAATAGCCAAGGCTGCTGAAGTAGCGAGGACTGTGGAGCCAGAAAAAAAACCAGAAGTAAAGACAGAGACCATAATTAAGGAAATAATTAAATATGATACTATTTTCAGAGATGCTCCAGCAAAAATTGAAACAGTGACAGACTATAAAAAAGTCAATGATATGCTGAAAAATTTCGCCAGCAATATTGAGTTTAGAACCGGCACAGCTATATTGACAGAAAGAGGAGAAGGAGCTTTGATGGTAGTTGGAGAAATGATTAAAAACTATCCTGATACCCGTTTCCTTATTGAAGGACATACCGACAATGATGGTACTCCAGAAAATAATATGCGCTTGTCAAAATTGCGAGCTAAAACAGTGGCAAGGTATCTGACAGAGTTCAAAGGAATACCGGAAGTAAATATGAAAGTCGAGTGGTATGGCGAAACGAAGCCTGTGGCTGATAATTCTACTGAGGAGGGCAAACAAAGAAACAGAAGGGTCGAGGTAAAAGTATTGGATGCCAAACTAGAGAATTTGTCTAGAGCAGTTTCAACACCTGCGTCAACAGTTCCTAAGAAAGTAGAGACCAAAACGGTGCCAGCGCCTACAGCTCCTAAAGTAGAAACTCCGACACCTAAAAAGGAGATTACAACACCTACAAGTAATATAGAGACTAGCTCAGATGTGCCTAAAAAAGCACCACAAGACGAGCTCAATGAAAATGCAAATAGCATTACATTCAAACCAGGCACTGACTCACTTAATAGAAGTGGCAAGCGCGCTATAACCAATGTAGTCAACGTTCTGAAGGATAATCCAAATTTGAAAATTAAGATTGAGGCACATACCGATAATGGTAAGTATGCTCTTAGCAATCAGGAGTTATCTGAGAAAATGGCCAAAGTGGTGAAAGATATGCTGGTTCAGCAGGGCATAGATGCTTCAAGAATTACTGTCGAAGCTTTAGGAGATTCTAAGCCGAAAGAAACGAATGATTCTGACATCGGACGAAAGAACAATCGAAGAATTGAATTGAAAATTGTGAATTAATATTATATTTGCATTCAGAAAGAAAGAGAGGTGTTCGCCGAAAGCGGATACCTCTTTTTAATTATAAAATATAGATAAGAATTAGATATGGCTAGTGTTTTTTTGACAAAAGAAAGTTATGATAGATTAAAAGCAGATTTGCAGCATTTAAAATCTGTAGGACGTGCAGAAGCTGGAGCAGCTTTGGCAGAAGCTAGAGAGAAAGGGGACCTTAGCGAGAATGCAGAATATGATGCTGCAAAGGAAGAACAAGCTAAGCTTGAGAAAAGAATAGCTCAATTAGAAATGGCTTTGGCAGATGTGAGAATATTGGATGAGAAGGAAATCGATGATACCAAAGTGAGCATTCTTACTACCGTGAAAGTAAAGAATTTAAAAGCGAATAAGGAGTTTGTGTATAAAATGGTGTCAGAAATAGAGGCAGATTTTAAGACGGGTAAATTATCCGTAGTATCTCCTATAGGGAAGGGCTTATTAGGACACAAGAAGGGTGAAAAGGTCCTAATTCAAACCCCAGCTGGAGCTATGGAGTATGAAATTTTAGATATTAGAAAATAAATCAACGAAGTGGCTTCTATTTTTACTAGAATAGTCTTAGGTGAATTGCCAAGTGTGAAAGTAGCAGAAACAGATACTTGCTTGGCCTTTATGGATATTAATCCTTTAAAGGAGGGTCATGTATTGGTTATACCTAAAATAGAAGTGGATGAGATTTATGAATTAACGAATGAACAGTTTACGGACTTAAATTTATTTGCTAAACGCATCGCGCATGCTTTAAAGTTAACTTTTCGAACACGGATAGGTATGTGGGTAGAAGGGTTGGCTGTGCCACATGCTCATATCCACCTCATGCCAATACAGAGCGAAAGGGACTTTGTTTTTGACTATCCTAGGTTAAAATTAAGTACTGATAAACTACGGAATATTGCAGACAAAATCAAATCTCATCTAGTATAAGCCTCATAAACTAACTATTAAAATTTTAAATTAAAGAAGATATGCGACAGATAAAATTTAGAGATGCTTTAAGAGAGGCCATGAGCGAAGAAATGAGAAAAGATCCTTCGGTTTTTCTAATGGGTGAAGAAGTTGCTGAATACAACGGAGCCTATAAAGTAAGTCAAGGCATGCTCGATGAGTTTGGACCTAGAAGAGTTATTGATACGCCTATTGCAGAGCTGGGATTTACAGCCATAGGTGTCGGTGCTGCTATGAATGGGTTAAAGCCTATTGTAGAATTTATGACCTGGAATTTTGCCTTATTGGCGATTGATCAGATAATAAACCACTCAGCTAAAACACTTGCTATGAGTGCTGGTGAGTTTTCCAATCCGATTGTATTTCGTGGACCAAATGGTAGTGCAGGTCAGCTAGGAGCTCAACATAGTATGGCATTTGAGAGTATGTATGCGAGCATACCAGGATTAAAGGTGATTTCTCCGTCAAATGGATATGATGCTAAAGGATTATTAAAATCTGCTATACTCGATCCTGATCCTATTGTGTTTATGGAGAGCGAAGTGATGTATAGCGATAATTGTGAGATTCCAGATGAAGAATATTATATTCCAATAGGAAAGGCGGACATTAAAAGAGAGGGTACAGATTGTACTATCGTTTCATTTAATAAAATGATGAAAGTAGCTCTTGCTGCTGCAGAAGAATTAGCTAAAGATGGAGTAAGTTGTGAAGTCATTGACTTGCGCACCATACGCCCTTTAGATATAGAGACACTAGTAAATTCTGTCAAGAAGACCAATCGTATGGTAATAGTGGAAGAAAGCTGGCCATTTGGAAGTATCGCTTCGGAAATTACGTTTCAAGTACAAAAAAATGCATTTGACTACCTCGATGCACCCATTAAAAGGGTAACAGGGGCAGACAGTTCTATGCATTATGCAGCTAATTTGGTAGATGCCTATTTGCCAAATCCGGGTAAGGTAATTGAAGTGGTGAAGTCTGTTATTTAGGGTTGGCTGAAAAACTAAGAAGTGCGGTAAATTCGATGAAGGCTGAATGCAGCCCCTATATAAGATAGGGTAGGGTGTGAGAAATTTCACTTCCCGAAAGTCTAAGACTTCTGTGAAGTGAAATTTGTACTACTCTAAATCCAATCCCATGCTCTCCAATAGTGCCCCATTAAAATTTTTGTAAATCGATGAGAGCATCTTCTCCTCCTAAGAAGTCGTGTTTGGTGTGTTGTTCCATTTCATCGAAGTCAAGGACTTCGATGAAATGAAAAATAAACTAGACACATCCTTCCTCTGTTTCCTTAATTGCATTTTCATAATTCTGTAAATGTAAATATTTTAAATATAAGAAAACCAGACTTATAAAGACGAAATGCTTTATACTCTTGAGTTGTTTCATAAAAAAACCACTTTTGGCACACAGTTTGATTATATATTTGCAGATAAAATATAAAACTTAAAGCAATTTTTATGAAAAAACTCGTTACAGTTCAGCATGAAACGAAAGTCTCTAGTAGCTGCATAGCCAAGTGGTGGAAAGGATGCCTTATTTTTAGCATCATTCTATTGGCGGGCACTAGCTTATTGGCACAGACCTTCACTTCTATCAATGCACCAAGCGTTTTAGTGTCTTGTACTACCAGAGATACCGTCTCCGTTACGGTATTAAATAATTCGGGTGGTCCGGTGACTAATCTGAGAATAGTACCCACGATGGGAGGTTTTCGCTATGTGTCCACAGTAGCTAATGCGAACGTGACGGTACTAAATGCCAGTGCCACGGCTCCTATTATTCAAATCAATAGCTTGGCGGCAGGAGCTAGTCAGAATGTAAGATTTTTCATAGAAGCAGGCTGTAGTGCCAATACAGGTTCTATGCCTATCCAACTTCAGACGAGTGGTGGTACTTTGATTACTTCACAGAATACACCTATTATGACAGTCTATCAGCCTACACTGGGTATGACAGGTACACTCAATACGAGTATATCACCAAGCAATGAATCGAGTGCAGGCATATTGTCCAACTTAGTAAACGGACAGACTCTTGTGAAAGGATTTAGAATGACGTCCAATAACTCTTCAGCTCCTTTAGATGAAGTAAGAGTCTATGTTTTAAATACATTAAAATATTGGGAATCTATCGGTATTTCTAGAGGAACGAGAACTATTCTAGGTAGTGGAGACACTATTATGTACACATTCGGTCCAGCCGATTTCATGACTATGGGAGACGGAGATGGTCTATTCGAGTCTACGGATGGACCTTTCAATTTTACAGATACTATGCGTTTAATTGGTTGTAATTCAGATGTGACGACGAATACCTCTTTAAAATATTTTGCAGCTTGGGGTTGCTTTGCCCCACCAGTTTATTGTGATAAAAGTGCGGATGTAGATGCTTATGCGAGTATTAGAGCAGCTAATGATAATATATTAATTGAAAATAATCCATTAAACCATCCAGTGCCTACTATGTGCAGTAGCGGACCAAATGATACCACAGCTAAAATGAGTTTTCGAATACGAAATAGCAATAATGAAGCTGGAGTCGCTGGTTCAGGAACCATTTATGATTTAGTTATCAGATTAGGTAAAGGCGATTATCCATTTAACAATGATACCTTTGTAGGAAATCAACACATTAAGATATTAGCGGCCAAAGTCAATGGGCAGATCGTTCCTTTTAGTAGAACTTCTCGATTCGGTGTCCGAATAGAAAATTTGACCTCTGCTCAATATACAGGGGGTGGCTTGCAAGACATAGATGGAGATGGTTTTCTAGATGACCTAAGAAAAGATAGTAGTGTCATAGTAGAGCTATTCTGTAATTTTAGACCGGCTGTAGCCACTTCCTATGGGTCTGACAATTTGCAGGGTGGCAGCAATCGAGCTACGTATATTGTTACAAAATCGGACTCTGTATCCTATGGTTACAGCTCTGATGCAGCAGGTTCTGCTACAAATATGCTAATAGCTGCTACACAGTGGAAATGTAATATTGTGTACAAAACACCTTGTAAGGATAAATCAATTACCAAATCAGGTTATTATCTCTATACCTACTGGAATAGTATGCCAGCTACTTCTAGTCTGAATCCGGATTTTTACAATAATCAACAAAATATATATACTATAACTGTAAGGGAGGAGTATAATTATTTGAATGCATATCCTAGAATAAATAATGGTTCACAATACGCTGATAGCATGATATCGGAGTTTAAGGTAATACTCCCTCCAGGTATAAATCTAGATTCATTTAGTGGCAGATATGGTTCTGGTTATAATAGAACTAGAGTGTTTCAATCTGAAGTCAATGGCCCAGGTGATTATGACACTGCCACTGTGCGCTATGCGAGAAGAATGGGCGGCGGCGGCGGCGCTCAAGATTTGCAGGTATATCTTAAATTGGATTGCAGTCAACTGACAAATCAATGTCCAGGTCTAGATTCAGTCAAATGGTATAGCTGGCAGCATATATACCCGACTAGCGGTGCTACTAGTCCTTGTCATAGTACTATAGTCAATTGGGGTTATAGACCAATGCGATATCATTGCAATTCGTATTTTAAAGGATTGAAAATGACGAGTTATACCAATAAGCGAATCACTATGGGTGTGCGTAGAGGAGATACATCTATCAATGCTCAATCGATAGACCCCAATTCTAGCTTTGCCAATAGTGATAGTATAGATAGACAAACTTACCTTACTTATGATACGGTTATCATGCAAATGCGAGGAGTTGTTACAGATACAGCATTGGCTGAGCCTTATGTCAAAGTCATCATAGACAAGATAAACTATAATCAGTATGGATTCAGAACAGATCTCAATAGAAGTAGTGTGAGAATCTATGATGCCAGTACAGCTACATATAGAAGTTTTAAACTTGGCTATTTCAATATAGTCAATGAACCAGGGGGCGGCAATCTAGTGCGCACCATGTATATACCACTCAAGCAATATGTGGATAGTATGCGTGCGTTTGATCCTACTTACTTAATCGGTGGGAACGTGGGCAGCACGGTCTATACCCAAGACTCTGTTTTGATAGATTACTATTACCATTACGGTATCATAGGAGCAGCAGATTCATTAGCAAATACGAATAGAGATATAGAAATTTTTTACACAGCAGAGTATCGAAATGATTCATTGACTGGATCTAGAACTTGCGATTTATTCAGCGAATATAATCGCTTGATAGAATTTTTCAATTATTCTTATCAAGATAATTATAATGCCGTATTAAATGGTCCATGTTATTCTGGCGGATCAGTTCTTGTTGATTTTTATTTTGAAAATAGGGGTCAGTCTGGAGATTGGTTCAGAAATGAATGGCATAATAATAATAGTACACAGCGTATAGAATATAACTATAACCCTACAATCTTATCTGACCCAGATAGTATTTATTATTCAGCTACTATTTACCAAGAGTTTGGTGATATCATTTCCTATAGAAAGCTTCCAGCTAATAAGTATACTGTAGTTAATGGAAAGGTTACAATTTTTATAGATTCTATTCTTGGGGGCAGAAAACAACAAAACCTGGGCCCATTGGGAGTAATTTTTTATATGTTCCAGCAGCCTACCTGTGCGGCAGCAGGTGCGCGACAGGATTTAATAGGATCTATAGGGGTTAATACTGTTGATATGTATTATAATCCCCATGCGAATGCAGATTTGAATATAAATCAAAAGTACTCAAGGGGTTCTACGGCACGAGCAGACCTTATCCCAAATAATTCTATTATAGTGAGTGCTAATCCTGCCTCTGTCAATATGGCGCAAACAGATACACTCACATGGACAATCAATTATAGAAATAACTCTAGCAATAGATTTAATCATGCATGGATGGATTTTAGAAGTCCAGGATTGAATGTAGTCAAAGTAGAGGATATTACAGGTGCTCCTATTAATAAGCCTATATTTACTTATTTCTTAGGAGATGTGCAGCAGTGGGCGAAATTAGATACTATCCTAGCAGGCGCTACTAGAACATATAAAATATACGCTACCCTTTCAGGTTGTAAAAATGACACATTAAATGTAACACTTGGATACAACTGTAAGTATTATCCAGTAGATCCATCCCAGGGTTATTTGCCTCCGTATTTGTATAGCTGTAATAGTGAACAGCGTAAAATTGCTCTACCAGTAGGGATACCTCCTTATCAACTTCAGTGGGCTAAAATTAGCGAAACCCCAGCTTCTCCTATTAATCTTTGCGATACAATTACCTACACGAGTAGAATAACAAACTTAAATTTATCTAATCTCTCACAAATTAAGTTGAATGTTACCTTACCTACAGGTTCGAATATTCAATATTTAGCTAATTCTGCTTTATTGCAATGGCCAGAAGGAGGCTCTTACCTTTCTATGGGCGTTACTCCTACTACGAGTGGAGGTGTGATGACCTTTGATCTTTCTTCTAAGTTTCGTGGTGGAGTATTGCCAAATAGTATTACCCCACTAGATAGCAATAAGGCCTTGGTTAGAATGCGATTTATTACAGGATGTCCATTTGCTTCTGGCGATCAGATTCCAAGTTTCGGCATTACAGCTAAGCAACCATGTGGTGATGTGATTACAGGAACAGGTCATACTTCCCAAGTACTTCGCATTAACGGATTGCCAGTTTCTCCTTTGACACAACTTATGGGTAAGATTGTAAGTATAGATACCTTAGGGGTATGTGGAGATACTTCTACTATGCGTTTCAGAGTACTCAATACAGGTGGTTCTCCTACAGGAACACGACATTCATTTACATGGGAAATGCCTTCTGATATGAATTTTGTAGCAGGTAGTGCAGTGGCTTCTGTACCGGCTCGTTTAGTATCTGTGACACCAACGAATACTGTTGTAGGTAATAAACGTATATTAAAATGGTCTATGAGTTCTACCGCTATGAATGTCAATGATAGTTTGACCATTACCTTTAGGTCTATCAATACAAACTCATTCCTGACCTGTGGTAGCACAAATACAGCTAGTCTGAGAACATTAGAATCTCATACAGTTGGCGCGGCTTGTGCTCCAGGCGGTAATTGTGATGTAGACTTTATAATTGACAATAAACTAGACACCATTCGAGTAGACGCATCTAGATTCAGTTTGAGTAATTTAGTGGTTAGCAGTGTGTCAAATTCTCCTATGGGAGAGACAGTGAGCTATAGCGTGACCATAACTAATAATGGAGAACCATATACTGGAAATTATATGTTGAAGTTTTTCGGAAATGTTACGGGTAATGATTCTGTAGGTATCCGAACTATATCCGGTGGATTGGCCAGAGGGGCATCAGCCAACATTACGGGTACACTCAATGTACCTGCAGGTAAGGCTTGTAATTTGAGAATTAAATTAGATTCAACAGGTTGCTTCTGTTCTTACCCAACTATTAGTGGACCATATAGGTTAAATGTTGCCTTAAAAGACTCTACGATATGCTCTGGAGCTACGCTTCCATTGGGTGCAGGTACTATTACAGGATATTCTTATTTCTGGAATGATGGCACCTTGACCGCGAATAACAATAAAACCTTTACAAATACAGATCCTAATAATAATAGAATGGATACCAATATAGTGGTTATAGACAGAATGGTCTGTACTAGCTCTGATACTACAGTCACTACGGTTAAACCAAACCCTCAAGGATTGACAATCACCCCAGACAACACGTGTTTATTGACGAATCCAATAACGTTTACTGCGAGTTCTACCTCGAGTGGAGTGACCTATTCATGGACCTTCCCAGGCGGAGGTAGTTCTACGACGAATCCTACGGATAGAACGATGCTAGCGGGTACACAGAATGTGATTATCAATGCGACGAAGAACGGTTGTGCTACGACCTACAATGAGAGTTTTGTATTTTATGATTTGAATAATGCTGCTACGGCAGATAATCCTGTGGTATGTTTTAACTCTTCGACCTTGCTTCGTGCGAATTCTTCGAATGCGACGAATTTCCAATGGTATAGA